>NZ_LSKH01000059.1:0-34774 GCF_001557395.1 Sphingomonas sp. CCH5-D11
CTCTCGACCCGCCTCGGCCAACCCGTCCCGGCCGACCTCTCACTCTGTCTCGACGAAGCCGCCGCCTTCGGCTGGCGGGAGATAAGCCTCATACGGATTGCCGTCGGCGAGGTGACCGAAGGGCGTGAAGACGTAATCGTCGCCGTCGCGGCCAACCGCCGCGAGCACGTAGCGCGGCTCGCGTGTCGCGGAGTCGAGGCATTCCATCAAAGCGAGGTCTCCCGCCTCGGCGGCGCGGAGCAAGGTCTGGAAGTTGGTTCTGGCGTAAGCGGGAATCGCCATGGCGGGTCTCCTGGAACGAGAAAGCCCGGCGCGAAGGCCGGGCGGGGGGATTCGAGCGAAGGAAGGCGTCACCAGCCGAAGCGCCAGCTCGGCCAGCCTTGGCCGTCGGTCGCCGCCGCGATCGCCGCGGCGAGTTCGGCGGGGTCGCCCTCGACGAGCGTGCAGTTCGCGACCTCGGTCTCGTCGATTACGACGACGTCGGTGACGAGGCCGTCTTCGACGACGACGCAGACCGGGACGGGATAGGAGAAGACGGACCGCGCAGGCGGCACTGGTTCCGGACCGTCGCGACCCGGCCGGTGCGGACCGTCTCCATGCTCGAAGACGGGCAGGTCGAGCGTCGGCTCGAGGTCCGCGTCGAACAGCACCCAGCAGGCGTCGCTGGCGAGCGCCTCGCTCAGCACCGCGAGCAGCGATGCGGGCAGGCTCTCGGCTTCTTCGCCGTCGTCGGCGACGCCGGTGTGGACCCAGCAGCCGTAGCTGTGGGGCTCTACGATGAGCTGATGCCAGGGGTCTTCGGCATCGTAGCCGCGACCGCCAGGGCGGCCGGGACCGGTCTCGGCAAGGTGGAGGAGCTTGGCGTAGGTGGCGGGCTCGATGTGCAGCACCGAGACCTCGCCGTAGCGGCGGGTGTCCATGGTGGTTCTCCGATGATGAGGAAAGGATGCCGGGGCGCGATGGGCGCGCCCCGGCGGGTGAGCGTCACTCGGCGGCGACCGCGAACGGCGTGTCGGACTGCTCATCGTCGGCCGTCCCCTTGTCGTCGGCGAGGAAGTCGGGCAGCGCCTCGACTTCGCCATCGGCAGGCTCGGGCTCCGCGCTCGCGGTGCGCAGCGGCTCAGGCAGCCAGCCGGTGTCGGCAAGGAGCCGTTCGGCCTCCTTCGCCATCTCGACCTTCTTCAGATGGTCGATCAGCTGCGCCGCCATCTCGCCCTTGCCCTCGCGCACCGCTTCGAGGATCCGCGCCTTGGTGACGCGGCCGAGATAGTTGGCCGCGGTCGGCCGCCAGCCGGTCTGGACGAGATCGAGCCCGACCGCGTTGGCCAGCCGGTCGGCCTCGGCGATCCGCCGCTCGATGCTCGCGGGCGAGACCGCACCATAGGGGCTGACCCGCTCGAACAGCGCATTGACCCCGAAGCTGACGCAATGCGCCAGCAGCGCCAGCCGGTCGGCATTGTCGAGCGCGGCGAGGTGATCCCAGAGCGCCTGGTCGTCGTTCGGTAGGTCGGCGGCGAGGCGGTCGTGCCGCTCGTCCACCGACTTGGCCGAGGCGCTCTCCTTGAGATCATCGGGCTGGACCGGGAAGTGGACCTGCGTCACCCGCGCCTCCACGCAGCCGCTCGTGGTGCGGTGCTGGAAGGTGTCGATCACCAGCCGGTGCAGCAGCGCCGTGAGCGCGACCGCAGGGTTCGCGGCGACCGCGTCGCGCAGCGCGAGCGTGCGATAGGCCGTGAGCTCGGTGACGAGCCGGTCGGGGAGCGGCTTGACCGTCTCGTCATCCTCGTCGGGCTCCGCCGGCTGGCCACCGACGGTGATCACCGCGCGTTGCGGCGCGCCGGGATCGCCGCCGTCGCCGCCCGGTTCGCCGGTCGCCTCGGACCCGTCGACCGGCGCCTCGTCCTCGGGGCGGACATAGCCGCGCTCGACCTTGAGACTGCCGGAGCTGTCGATGGAGACGAAAGCGCCGGCGCGCGTCACATCGGCGGCGTCGTAGAGCGTCGGCCGGCTCTGGAACGCGGTGATCGCGGTTTCCACCTCCTCGAGCCTGAGGTCGACTTCCTCCGGCAGATCCTCGCCGTCCTCATATTCGGCGTAGGTGCGGTCGAGCTCCTCGACCAGCGCGTCATAGGTCGACTGCTCCTCGTCGCTCAGGACCGGGCGCTCGCCGGCGATGCGGCGGAGGCCCCCCGTGTGGCCATAAGGGAAGTCGATCGCGGCCTCGACCCACTTCCAGCCCTCGGCGCCGATCGCCTCAGCCTCGCGCGTCAGGCGCTCGGTCGCGAGCCGTTCGAGTAGCGGCACGTCCTCGAACCAGCCGCCGCGATCATCGGTGAACAGGTCGCGGCCGATGACGCCGCCAGCCTCCGCATAGGCCTCCGCCCCGACGAAGATTGCGCGTCGGTCGGTCGCCGCGACTGCGCCCTCGGTCAACATGCGGCGGATGTAGTAGGGCTCGCGGTTGTAGCTCTTCTCGAGCTGCTCCCACACCTGGACCTGGCGGGCGTGGTCGGCGGTGATCGTGAACGCCATCAGCTGGTCGAGCGTCATGCCGTCCTCGGCGTAGACGTCGAGCAGCGCCGGCGCGACGGAGGCGAGCCGCAGCCGCTGGCGGACGATCGCGACCGAGACGAAGAAGCGCGCCGCGATCTCCTCCTCCCCCTGGCCGCGCTCGACGAGCGCCTGGAAGGCGCGGAACTGATCGAGCGGGTGCAGCGCCTCGCGCTGCGAGTTCTCGGCGAGGCTGTCCTCCTCGGCCGGGATCGCGGAGCCGGCATCGCGGACGTTGCACGGGATCGGATGGGTCTTAACGAGGCGCTTGGCCTTGACCAGCACTTCGAGCGCCCGGAACCGGCGGCCGCCGGCGGGCACCTCGAACATGCCGGTCTCGACGCCCGCGCCGTCGACGACGGGACGGACGTTGAGGTTTTCGAGAAGCCCGCGCCGGCCGATGTCCTCGGCGAGCTCGCCGATCGACACGCCCGCCTTGACCTTGCGGACGTTCGCCTGGCTCAAGACCAGCTTGTTGAAAGGAATGTCGCGACGGTCGCCCAAGGAGGCGATCTTCTGAACCGCGGTTGCCATGTCAGTTACTCCGGACGGGCGGCCGGGAGCCTCTCTCTCGGCCTCCAACCCGTCACGAAGTGCGGCGCAGCCCTCTCACTCTGGAGAGTCGCGCCGCGGAACCGGAGATCAGGAAAGGCACGGAGCCGGAAAGCCGCGTTCACGCGGCTTCGCGTTCGGGCTCGTCCCGAATGGCTGGTGATGATTGAGCGCCCGGCCGGAAGGCGAGGAGATAGTCCGCCGCCTTGGACGCCGCCGAGGCGACGCGGACGATGGCGCGGTTGTCCTCGCGCAGCACCTCGAGCCAAGAGCCGATGTAGTCGGCGTGGCGCACGCTCGGGACGATGCCGAGCGAGGCGCAGCAGAAGGCGGCGTTGAGCTCTGCGATCAGCTCCTCGAACGCGTATTTCTTGGAGCCGAAGCCGCCGGAGAAGTCGCGGCCGAGCCGCGTGGCATGTCCGCTCCAGTGCCCAAGCTCGTGAAGCGCCGTCCGGTGCCAGTCGATCGGCTGGAAATAGGCTTCGGGGCGCGGCACCTGGATGAAGTCCGCGCCCGGCGCGTAGAACGCCTTATCGCCGCCGATGCGCAGGTCGGCGCCCGACGCGCGGATCAGCGCCTCGACCTCGGGCAGGATCAGCCCCTCGGGAATGGGCGGCGGCGCGGTGACGAGTCCCTCAGGCAAGCCCTCGCACTGGTCGGTCGAGAACACCGTGAAGCGCTTGAGGAACGGGATCGCCTGCGCGTCCTCGCCGGTTTCGCGCGCGCGGCGCTTCTCGTCGTCGGGCACGAAGCGGTCGGCGTAGACGACGGTCGTGCCGCGCTCACCCTTCCTAACATTGCCGCCGAGCGAGAGCGCCTGGCGGAAGGTGAGCCAGCTCTGGCCCGAGAAGCCGCGGGCGACGACGGCGCCCCAGAGGATTAGAACATTGATCCCGGTGTAGTGCCGGCCGGTGGCGGCGTTCTTGGGCATGGCGAGTGGCGCGGCGACGCCGGTCGAGCCCCAGGGCTGGACCCAGGGTAGGCGCCCGGCTTCGAGCTCGGCGATGATGCGGCCGGTGATCTCGTCATAGAGATTGGTATGGTCGGCCGGCCGGGGCCGGGAAGAGGAACGAGGCATCGCGGGTCTCCGCGACGGGCCGGCCGGGAGACCTCTCTCGACCTCTCAAACCCGTCACGGCGACAGCCGCCGCCCTCTCCCTCTCGAAGCGGGGCGTTGCGGGGCGCGGCCCCGCAGAAGGGGTCGGCCGAGACCGAAGGGCTCGGCCGCAGGGGAAGGCTTTCCCATACGCGCTAACTTAGCGGCCCGTTCGATGGTCCGGCTTGACGCCCGGCGGCGCGCTGCTGCTAATGGTGCGTCAACATGGGAGCGTGCGTCGTTCATGGGTGATCGGATCACGGCCAACCTGCCGGCGCGCAGCTTTGACGAGACGGTGGCGTTCTATGGCGCGCTCGGGTTCGCGGTGGCGTTCCGGGACGAGGGCTGGATGATCCTGCGCCGGGGCGATCTCGAGGTCGAGTTCTTCCCGCATCCGGAGTTCGACCCTGCCTCCTCCTGGTTCAGCGCCTGCGTGCGGGTGGGCGACGCGGACCGTCTGTTCGCCGAGTGGAGCGGAGCGGGGCTGCCCGCCAGCGGCATTCCTCGCATCACCGCGCCGGCGGACGACGCCCACGGCCTCAGGATGTTCGCGCTCGTCGACCCGAACGGCAGTCTGCTGCGCTGTATGACCTAGCGCCGGGTGTTATAGCTCGACGGCCCAGGCCAGCGCCTGCATCTGTACCAGCCGGTCGCGCGGCGGGTCGCAGATGTGTCGGACGATGAAGGCCGCCGATCGGCGCATCGCCTCCGGGTCGAACCGGCCCAGCGCCGCGCCCGTGACCGAAGCGACGAGCGCTTTGTGGATGCGCCAAAGCGAGGCCGGGCGGTGCGTGGTGGTCCGGCGCACCGCAGCCGAGCCGAGCAGTTGCTGCGCGCTCGCGTCGACGAGCAGCGCCGCGATCAGGTGCGCGTAGATCCAACTTCGCGCCAGCCCCTTGTCCCTCTCCGGCAGCCGGTCGAGGTGCAGCAGGCTCTTCAGGCGCATGAAGGCGAGCTCAACCTGCCAGCGCACGCGGTAGAGCGCCAGCACGCGGCGGGGCGGGTGCGTGCGACGCGGCAGCGAGGTCAGGACGAAGAAGTATCCGGCGGCGTCGAGCGTGCGCGGGTTGATCACGCGCTGCTTGACGCGGGAGCGCAGCTCGACGCGCTTGCGGTGGTGCTCCGCGGCGGCATCGCTTTGGCGGACGGCAATCAGGCGCAACGCGAGCGGGCCGCCGGGATGGTCGACATGGGCCGCCACGTCCAGGTCGGCGACCTCATCCGCGCCCAGCGCGGCGACCGCCGCCAGCACGTCGAGGCGCTCGCGCCCGCCTGCGTGCCGGAGGCGCGGCACCTTCCACCCGGAGCGCACGATGAAGTCGGCCCCGTGGTCCACGACATGACGCAACCCGCCCGCTCGCGCGTAGCTGCGATTGGCGATGACCAGATCGCCAGGCGCGACGGAGAAACGCTCCAGATGCTCGCCGCCACGTTCGTCCGTGAGCTGAACGGCATCAAAGCGCGCCCGCGCCGGATCGTACTGGACGTGCAGCCGCCACAGGGCGCAAGCGGTGCCCGGCGGACATACCGTCGTCGCATCGATCAGCTTGAGGCGGTGGCGGCGCTTGCGCTCGCGCGGACGACTGGCGAGCAGCGCGCCCACGATGCGCGCCAGCCAATCGCCGGCGCCGCGCAGCCGTTTCAGGATCGCCACGTCGGAAAGTGAAGCGAGTCCGGTCAGCTCCGCCCAAGCGGCCGCGCCGCGCAGCGACAGTCCGCCGGGGCCGTAGCCGAGCGCGAGCCGCAGAAGCGAGGCAGGATCGGAGATCGCGCGCCGTCGTCGAAGCGCGCCGGTGCTCTTGGCGGTGGCCTCCAGGTCCAGGCTCGCCGGCAACGCGGTGAGCAGCCTCGACCAGCAACGATCGGGTGACGACGCGGCTCGCATCGCCAGCGTGAATCACACGGCAGCGATCCGCACCACCGTTAAGTTAGCGCGTATGGGAAGGCTTTCCCCTCCCAGCCCCTCGATCAGCATTCGCATGATCTCGGCTGCATCGACGAATTGGTGGAAGCTCCAGCTTGCAGCACCTACATTCAGCTTTCGCGATCCGCTTGGCCTCCGCGCCGTCTCGCGTGGAGAAAGAAGATGCCGAGCCCGTTCGATCCGCTGACGTCCGATATCCTCCGCAACATGCGGCTCGCGAGCGAAGCGACCGCAGGCTTGTCGGCCTTGCGTGAGCAGATGAAGCTTTTCGAGAACAGCCCAGTTCAACAGCTCGCGGAGCGCTTTCGGCGCGACGAGGAGATGCGGAAGGCGCTCTTCCCGCATGGCGAGATGCTCGATCGCTTCCGCACGGTGAGCGAGCTGGTGCGTGTCCGCGACGATCTCATTCCCAAGGTGATGTTCGAGCCGGCGACGATCGCCTTCGCCCAAGAGCAGGCCAAACTGGCGCAATCTATCGCGCTCCCGTCGATCCTGGAGCACTATCGAACGGCCACCGAGCCGTTGACCGCAAAACTGCTCGCGCTCGATGCGCTCGGCGTCGGTCAGGTCTCGCGATATCTCGAAGCGTTTTCGCAGGCGTCGGCGGTGTCCGACCTCATCGCCCAGAGTCTGCGCGTCGATCGCGAGTTCCTCGCGGCGACGCGCGCGTTCAGCCTGTCGGCGGTGCCGACGTTCGAGACGCTCGCCGGCTACCGCAGCTTTCTGGATGCCGCCGGGCTCGGGCTCCCGCGATGGCCCAAGGTCAGGCTGCTGACGGTGGCCGAAAAACGCCGGCGCTTCAAGGCGCGGCTGCAGCGCAAGGCCGAGCCCGTCCACGTCAAGAAGGCCAAGTCCCTTGTCCACCGCTACGAGCTGACCTTGCGGGAGATCCTCGACGCGGTGATGGCCGACGCCTATGGAGAGGACTGGGCGAAAGCGCGGTTACCGCTGTGCGGATGCAACGACCTGCTCGGCCGCTGGCGCAAGCGCGGCGGCGACGTTCTCGACCATGCCGACTATGCGCACTACGCGCGGATCATGAGCCACCCCGAGCATTTCTCGGCCGTGTTCGAGGCGGGGTTTGACGATCCCCAGGCGCTCGCTGCGCTGCTCGAGGACGCTGGCCGGCTCCGGGCGGCGTCGCACCATGCACGCGCGTTCACACCGGAGGATTTGCGTGACCTTCGCGTGACGTGGCGGACGATTGAGGCGGGGCTCCTTGCGTTCACTGCGGATTATGAGCTGGAGACTTGGCATTAACGATGTCCGAAGAGTGTATACATTCTTCGGACATCACACCATTGCCGGTAGTCCGAAAAATGACTACAATTTTCGGACATGCTACAAACCCCACCCGAGCTGAAGCAGAGACTGGCGGACCGCATCGCTGCGGACCCACCGGGTAGGGTCTGGACTCCTTCCGATTTCGTCGATCTCGCTTCGCGTGACGCGGTCGATAAGGTGCTCCAGCGACTCACCAAGTCCGGCGGCCTGCGGAGGATTGATCGCGGGCTGTACGACCAGCCGCGCCTAAACTCGCTGACGAAGAAGCCGAACCCACCCGATCCACGGGCGGTGATCGATGCGGTCGCCCGCCGCGATCAGCTGCGCGTGCTGGTCGACGGTTTAACGGCGGCTAACGACCTCGGTTGGTCCGATGCCGTGCCATCCAAGATCATCGTCCACGCCGATGCGCGCTTGCGGCCGATCCGCCTCGAGAACGTCACCATCAGCTTCCGGCCGACCGCCGCGAGCAAGCTCTATTGGGCTGGGCGACCTGGGATGCGGGTTGTCCAGGCGCTCCATTGGCTGCGCGACATGCTCGGGCGGGACGGCGAGCAGGACATGGCGCAGCGAAGGTTGACGAAACTGCTGGCCGATCCCGAGACGGGTCAGGCGCTGCGAGCCGATCTGACGAGCGGTTGGTCCGCAATGCCGGCTTGGATGCGCGAGCTGCTGCGGCCGATGCTCGACGCCGCCGAGATCGGGTCAGGACCGCAGCGCCAAAGCACGACAGGCGATGAGCCGCATACCCCGGACCAGGCTCCAGCTCGTCGTTCGTCGAAACCCGGCCTTGGTCCCGGTCGATCGTCGGCGCGGCGCAAGGCGACGCGATGAACGCAGCCTTCGATGACGTTCTCGGCGCGGATGCGGAGACCCGGGCCGGTCTATTCGGCACAACGGCGCTCCGGATGGGAACTACGTCCCAGAATGTCGAGAAGGACTTCTGGGTCTGCTGGACGCTCGACGCACTCTTCAACGGGCTGCCATCAGATCGACCGCGCCTTCTGTTCAAGGGCGGCACGTCGCTCTCGAAGGGGTTCGGGCTGATCGAACGTTTCTCCGAAGACATCGACGTCACAGTGTTCCGCGACGATCTCGGCGAGAGCGTCGGCATAGCCGAACTTGGTAAGCTCAGCGGCAAGAAGCGGCGCGCCCGCCTCGATTCAATCAGGGCGGCTTGCCAGGGCTATGTAACTGGATCGTTGCGCGACGAGTTGACCGACCTGCTTAGGTCTCGGCTGACGGCCGCCGGCGGCGATCCGGACACGGCTCGGGTCGACGTCGACGAGGACGATCCCGATGGCCAGACCCTGCTGCTCTGGTATCCCGCTGCGACGCAGGTGTCGGAATACATCCGCGCGGCGGTCAAGATCGAGTCGGGCGCGAAGTCGGCGCTCGACCCCAACAGCCTTCGAACCGTAAAGCCCTATGTCGACGACGACGTGCCGGGCTTGGATTTCGCGGTGCCTAACGTCACGGTCGTCGATGCCGAGCGGACGTTCTGGGACAAGGTCGTGATCCTGCACGGGCTCCGCCGGTGGTTCGACCGACGAGGCGAGTTGCGCGGCGGCGGGCAGCGCGTCTCGCGACACTACTATGACGTTCACAGGCTCATGGACGCGCCCTTGGCGGTGGCAGCGATCAAGGACGTGCGGCTCGGCGCGGACTGCGTGGCGCACGCACGCATGTTCTTCGACCGGCCGGACTTCGACCTTGCATCGGCCGAGCCGGGCCGGTTCGCCTTGGAGCCGCATGACGGCATGGTCGAGGCGCTGCGCCGGGACTACGGCGCGATGCAGGGAATGATTTTCGGAGAACCGCCGGCGTTCGATGATGTCCTGCGATCAATCGCGGGACTTGAGGGTCAGCTTAACGCCGAAGGAGTGTCATGACGGAGGTGCAGCCAACACTTAGCGAATATCAGCTCATTGGCCTCGCCGAGGACGGGGGTATCGGTGATCTGCTTGCGGGCCTAGACCAGAAGCAGGGCCGC
The DNA here is from genome assembly GCF_001557395.1 of Sphingomonas sp. CCH5-D11. Taxonomy (NCBI): domain Bacteria; kingdom Pseudomonadati; phylum Pseudomonadota; class Alphaproteobacteria; order Sphingomonadales; family Sphingomonadaceae; genus Sphingomonas; species Sphingomonas sp. CCH5-D11. The sequence goes on from NZ_LSKH01000059.1 coordinate 9,400, forward strand.
GTCCGCTTGCAGGCGCTCATCTCCGAGTGGTTGCGCATGGAGAATCTCGTCGTCCTGACGGGGTCTGGCGCGTCGGTTTCGGCCGGCGGCAAGACGATGGCCAATCTGGAAACGGCGGTGTTCGCGACCATTGAGGCACTGTCGGACGTTCCGGCCTCGATTTCGCCGATCATTCAAGCGCGCAAAGTCGCGATGCAGCACGCCGATCTGCTCGGCGACCCCATCGGCTTCGAGGCTTGGCTGTCATTCGTCGCCAGCGCCTCGGTCGTCGCAGAATCCCCGGGTGCGCCATTTTCAGCTGTGAATTGGCCAAGCACGCCCGCCCCGAGCGTCGCCGATTTGCGCTGGTTCGTTGATCGGCTGCGCATGGCGATATTCGCGGAATGCGCGCTCACGCTGCGCGATAACAGGTCCGCAACGTCCGCTGGCGAGATCGCGCCGCATCTCGCCTTTCTGTCAAAGCTGGTCGCGCGCGATAGCAACCTCGGGCGCACGCATCTGTTCACGCTCAACTATGACACGCTGTTCGAGCAAGCGTTGGAGCTGCTGGGGGTTCAGTATTTCGACGGATTCACCGGTCGCGCGGCAGCGCGTTTCGATCCCTCGGTCTATGGGCTTGACATCTATTATCCCGGCGAGGTCGCCGAAGGCCGTGTTCGGCGCTTCGACAAGTTCCTGCATTTGTACAAGCTGCACGGCTCGATCCACTGGTTCGAGCACGGCAATGAGATGCGCGCGCGCCACCCCGACCTTTCGCCTTTCCATGCATACGCCGACCTAGGCGTGGAGGAGAAAGCAGCGTCGCTTGTGTCTCTGGCGGGGGGCGCGCCCTCGGTCGGGATTTTGCCGACCGCAAACAAATTCGCGCAGACCCTCACGATGCCATATGCGCATTTGTTTCGGTCGTTCCAGGTGCGTTTGGGCATTCCCCAGACTTTCCTTCTCGTCCTCGGATACGGCTTCGGCGACGATCATGTCAGCCGGATCATCGAGAACGCGCTGATGAATCCCTCGCTGATCATGTTGGTGGTCGAGCCCAACCCGAACAGCCCAGTGATCGAGCGCATCCGGCGGTACAAGGATCTCGGCAAGCGCGCTTTCGTCTTATGCCCGGCGGCGGCCGCCTTCGCGGCCGCACCATTCAAACACGCGACCTTCGACGATTTCGCATTGACGGTTATGCCCGACGTGCAGTGGCTCGACGACTTCCTCCGCTTGCGCCGCTTCGAGAAGCAGATCGCTTCGTCGTCTACGCTGATTGCGCCGGGTCCGGAGGGGGCGGATGGATAATCCTCGGCTCGTCGGTCACATCGTCTCGGTGCAAGGATTTCGGGTGAAGGTTGAACTGCTGCCTGAAACCCGGTCGGCGTTGCGCGCGACGTTGGACGGCGTCCAGACGGCCATCGCCATCAACGCTTACCTCACCTTCTCGCTGGGCGCGGGCGAGACCGTCATCGGCATCATTACCGATCTTGAAGCCCGCGAGACATTTGATCCCGACAGCGGTGACGACCTCAGTCTCGAACTGATGAAGCCGCGCCGCGTGGCGAGCGTCCAGTTGCTGGGGACGATCGAGCACGGCGACGACGAGCCTGCGTTCAGCCCAGGAATCTCTGTGCTTCCGACGCTCGACACGCCTGCTGAAATTGGCTCGCCGGACATCCTGCGCGCCGTGTTCGAGATACCGCCCCGACGCAACAAGCCCGAGGACTATGACGAGAAGGATTTCGACTGCGATCTCAAGATCGGGTTCCCGACCGGCCAAGCCCGCAATGTCGTTAGGGCATCGTACAACGACTTGTTTTCACGCCCGTTGGCGATTGTCGGCAATACTGGCTCTGGCAAATCCTATTCGGTGTCGAGCCTGATCCAGAAGGCGATGAGGGCGCTCGACGGCGCGGCCGAAGAACCGCATGTCTTCATTCTCGACATCAATGGCGAATACGCCAAGGCGTTTCCGACCGCGAACGCCGCGCCGCGGTTGCCGGACCGCATCTACCTCAATGGCAAGGAGTTTGGCCTTCCGCTGTGGTTCCTCAATGCCGAGGAGGTTTGCGCTTGGCTAAGCGCAGCGGAGCAGACGCAGGAACCCGTGCTCAAGGACTGGTGGGCGATCGCGAAAGGCGGCAACGCAACGGCCGCCGCCAGCATGGGAGCGCTCCAGAACGCCATGAGCGCCCTGGATCAGCTCCTGAGCGAGCTGACCAAAATCAAGAAGAAGGCGGCGGGCTCCTATTGCGACGCCGTTACCGGCCATCTTGCCGGCACCGACATTGATACCAGCGCGTTCGCGGCGCTTTTTGCGGCCCATCGCTCAGCCAATGACTACAACACCGAGGTGATGAGCAATCAGGCTCCGATCGCTGCAGAGGCCGACAAGCTCAAGGATGCGATCCGTGTCAAAATCGTCGGAGGCAGCGGCACGGCGGAAGCGGGGGCTAGAACCGCAGATACGCCGCTGCCGATCTCGCGCGCGACACTGACCGATCCCTCTCTCATCAACCGCGCCGTCTCCAAAGAGGATACGTTCCGCGTCGACGCTCATCTGACGACTTTGAAGCTCCGGCTCAAAACCCGCCTCGACGACAAGCGGTGGCGCGCCTTCCTCAACTATGAGGAGGCGGACACCAAGCTCGAGAACCTTTCGTCGTGGCTTGCGCGCTTCGGCCTAGGCTCCGCAACAGGACCGAAGGTCTCGGTGCTTGACCTGTCGATGCTGAGCAACGAAGTCCTGCCCTACGCCTGCGCAGTGATCGGTCGCGTGCTGCTAGAAGCGCGGGAGCGGCTACCAGCGGCTTCGCGCTACAAGCACCCTTGGGTGCTCGTTCTCGAAGAAGCCCACAACTACGCGCGACCTGCCCGATCGGACGAGGATCGCGGCCACCGCCAAGCTCGGCTGACCTACGAGCGGATTGCCAAGGAAGGCCGCAAATTCGGCCTTTCTCTCATCATCGCCAGCCAACGTCCGAGTGAGATCAGCCAGACCATCATAAGCCAATGCGCCAATTTCATCAGCCACCGGTTGCAAAACCCCGACGACATCGATCACTTCCGGCGGATAATTCCGATGCAAGCCCGCCGTCTGCTCGACCAGGTTACGATCCTGTCGTCAGGTGAAGCGATCGTCTTCGGCAGCGCCTTCCATATCCCGACACGCGTTCAGTTCGACAGACCCGAACCCGGCCCCTACAGCCAGACGGCGGCTCCCTATCATGAGTGGCGGAAGGAGCAGCACCCTTTCCCGGTGGCTCAAGTGATCGAGGCGTGGGGCGCATAGACCGGCGGCAACGCCCGAGCGAGCAGGCCGCTGGAGCGCGGATCTTCGGCCAAGCTGCCTGACGGGTCTGCGCCACGATATAAGGGATTTGGCGCACCCGACAGGAGTCGAACCTGTGACCTTCGGCTTCGGAGGCCGACACTCTATCCAGCTGAGCTACGGGTGCGTGCCCATTCCGCATAGCCCGCAGAGGGCGCAGCGGTCAACGTGACGGTGGGTCAGTCCATGAGAAAAACTGATGCGCGACCGGAGCATGGGCGGCGATCGCGCATCAGCGGATGAACTACGCAGCGAGCGGCAGCGGTGTCGAGGGACGGCGGCCGCGAGGCTGGAAGGCGATGATGTTCGAAGGCGGCGCCTCTCCGTTCATCTGCAGGACGATATGGTCGGCGACGCGGTTGGCGGCGTCGATCAACAAGATATCGACCCGTTTCAGAATGTAGCCGCCCGTAACACCGCCGAGCCGGTGACCAAGGAGCGCGGCGATCGTCGGGATCGTCGCGCCGAGCTGCTCAGCGACTCCGGCGAAGCTGTGGCGGAGGCTATGGAGCGTCAGCCCGTCGAGCGGACCAGTCTCCAGGAGTGCCTCGCCGCGCGTTGCTGCCTCCTCATCGGCGAGCCGCTTTGCGGTCCGTTGGACCGTCTTCCAAAGCCCGGAGAGGCCACCGTAGCCCTTCCGCTCAGGACCGGCGGGGAAGACGAAGTCGGCGATGGCAGGCTGTCGATCGACGACAGCGAAGGCCGCGCGGCTGAGCGGGCGAAGCGAGAAGCCGGTCTTCGTCTCGCCGAGCGCAACACACGTCCCGTTGGCGTCGACCTCCTCCCAGCCCAAGTGCTGCGCCTCACCCCGGCGGACGCCCGTCAAGGCGATGAACCGAACGGCATCTAGCCCGACGGCGCTGTGCATCGGCGCTCCGTTGCGGTCGCGGCGAGCCTCCAGAGTGTCGAGGGCCAGCGCGAGCCAGCGATACTGCTCGGAGGTAAGCATCGCCTTCTTCTGTTTGTCGGCGAAACGCTTCACCCCCCGAACTGGGTTGGTGTCGACGTAGCCGTTCTCGCCACCCCAAACGAAGATGGCACCGAGCGTTCCGAGCGTACGGGTAACTACCCCTTTTCCGCCTTTCACGATCGAGCGCGCGCGGAAGCCCAGCTTCTCGTTCTTTGCCGTCCGGCCAAGGACCACGTCCTTCTTGAACGCCTCGATGTCGGCGCGAGTGATCTCGCTGGCCTTGATGTGGCCCAGGAGTGGCCGGACATGGGCGTTTAGGCGTGATCGGTCGCTCTCGATCGAGCTGACTTTCTTCGGCAACCCCTTTCGACCGAGGACGAGGCCGGCGTCAGCCGCCTCGAGATATAGATCGCAAAGCCGGTTGAGGGTGATCGCCGCGCGCAGCCGGTCACGGTCCTCGGCGGGATCGTCCCCCTCCACGACTTTCGCCAGTTCGACTTTGGCGCGGTCTCGCGCCTGCTCGGCGGTGAGCGGGCCGAAGGCTCCAATCCGCAGCCAGCGTTGCCGGCCGCTGCGCGTGCGAAACTTGACGACGAAAGTCCGTTGGCCGCTGGGGAAGACCCGTATGCCGAAACCCTTCAGCTCATCGTCCCAGAACAGGGTGCCGTGCTTTGACCCGTCGCACTCCAGCTTCTCGATTACGCGCTTGGTGAGCTTCGCCACTTCTACCATCTCCGACCGCGCCGGCGTTGCAACCGTAGTGCAACCATCTGGGGGGAAGTCGGGGCGGTGTCCGGCGTCCTCCGGCGTAGTCTACCGACAGCCAAAACAAGCTAACACATTGATATGTCTAGCTCAGTCGTGTTCAGGCGCGCTGTGGCGTACTCGCTGGAGACGTGCTACTCGAAACTCCGAAGGCAGAGGCCACAGGTTCGAATCCTGTCGGGTGCGCCAGCTTTCGCTAAGTGTTCGCTGGCATTGGCCGTCAACGTGGTGATTGCCAGGACGACTTGCGTTCGTCCCTTACGTTCAGCAGCCCCGGCTTTTGATTTCAGCATCGTTGAGGCGCAGCGCTTATGCTTGCGACAGATCTATGGGCAGCTCTGAAGGGGGCGGCCGGGAAGGTCTGTTTCCTTTGTGCCGCACGCCCGCAAAAATCGGTACAGCGCCATAACGATTTACGGAACTGAAACGCCGGTCAGCACTTATTGGTTGCTGGCGGTTACCTATGTTGCGTCGCACCGCTGCGCGTATCTGAACGGGAGAAAGGGAATGATTGCGAAGTTACTCACGGGGCTGGCGGGAAGTGCGCTTGTCCTGACGCCGGTTGCGGCGACGGCGGCCACGGCTGCAAAGCCAGCGCTGGCTCAGTCCACGCGAGCAGCAGCGTCGGTCGATTCGTCGGAGAAGGTGGCGAACGGCGGCGTGGTCGCGGGCATCCTGGCGGCGGCGATCGTGGCAGGCGGCATCTACCTCGTCGTCGATAGCGACGATGATGATGACGATTCGGACAGCAACTGACGATTGAACGGCGGGGGAGGGCGACCTTCCCCGCCAACTTCCCGAGCCGGCGCTTTTCGCTTGGTGCTTCCGCGCCGCAGCCGCCTGGCCGTGGCAAGGTGTGAGCCGCGACCCTTCCGGCCGCGGCACGCCTCGATTTCCTCACATGATGATTGGCGCTGGTTTAGCGCCGCAGTTCCGCAGGCATTGCGCAGGCGGGAAGAGGTGCCACGCGTTCAACCGCGTGCTGACGATCGGCTCGGCTGACGTTCGCGGTTAGGGAGCGGATGCCGTTCTGGCGCAAGAGGGCGCGCAGCGGTCGGATAGACCAGCCGGTTTCCTGACGCGGCTTGTTGAGCCCATCTGCGGATCAGGGGCAAGATCCTGGGGAGCGCCGCTCGGTGCGATGGCGGGGTCGCATCAAGCAGGCAAAAAAATAGCGGCCCGAAGGCCGCTATTCTCTTCAACAGAGCGGGAGCTCAGTTGCTGTCGGCTTCATCGTCCGAATCGGCGATGATGACGATGCCGGCGATCACGGCAGCAGCCGCCAGAACGGCAACGATCACGCCGCCGCCAGCAGCCTGCTCACCCTGAGCAACCGGAGCGCTGGCGCGAGCGACCTTGGCGGTCGAGGCCGGAGCGGCAACGGCGGGAGCAGCCGCCAGCGAGGCAGCGGCAACGGCCGCAAAATAGTTACGAAGCTTCATCACGAACTCCCTTTTTTGTCCGTTGCGCCGATCTGACAGAGATCGCATCGCAACGCAACGGATATAGCGCACTAGAGCGGTAGGTGTTTGCCAAATTTCCGCTGTGTTGCAACAATTCAACGCGATTTTCGATCAGTCGATAGCTTCCGGCCGATCAACGGCAGTGTCGAGGAACCATCGATCCCGGCCTTCCAGCCCCAGCGCGGTGAGTCGCCCAGTCCGGTAAGCACCGGTATCGATGCCGATTCTGTTGTCCCGCTGGACCACATCGTCGGTGATGGTGTGGCCATGCACGACCAGCTTGCCGTGGTTTCCCGCGAAATCGAGGAACGGCTGGCGGATCCAGCGCAGGTCGCGCGGCGATTGTTGCTCCACCGCCACACCTGGCCGGATGCCGGCGTGGACGAACAGATAATCGCCCTCCACCAGATAATCGTCGAGCGATCGCAGGAACGCCACATGCTCGGCGGGCACGGCGCGCTCGATCATTTCGGCAAGCTCAGCGATATTCGCCTGCTCGATCTCGTCCGCACCGAGCCCGTAGCTGAGCAGCGTCTCAAAGCCGCCGGCCCGCAGTAGCAGGCGGACCAATTCGCCATTCCCCTCATGCGCGCCAAGGAAGATTTCCTCGTGATTGCCGCTGAGGCAGCGCGTGTCGGGCCGTTCCGCGCAGAGGCGGCGGACGCGTTCCACGACGCCGGCCGAATCCGGGCCGCGATCCACCAGATCACCAAGAAAGATGATCCCCGTCCGAGCCCGACCGCGTGCGGCATCATCCTGTTCGATGAGAACCAGCAATTGTTCGAGCAGGTCCAGCCGGCCGTGGATATCCCCGATCGCATAGATGCGCCGGCCCTCAGGCAATTCCGCCTGGATCGGTTCGGGGCGACGGCGCGTGAAAAGGCGCGAAAGCATAAGCGGCCGATATATTAGGAAGAGCGGAGCCTCTATCCAAGGAGGCGGCCACCCGCAACAACTGCCGGCCGGTCAACCGGTCATGCGCAGCGGGCTGGATGCACGGGGCTGCGGCTGATCGGGCCAGATGCCACGTGTGTCGAGCACCTGTTTGCCGTCACGCTCCTCCAGCGGGACGGAGCGGAACACGTCGTGATCGACGAGCACGATCATCACGGGGCAGCGTTCAATCGCGGTATCGATGTCGATCAGCGTCGCACCCGTCGTGGCCAGGGCGGCGGGAAGCTGCGCCGCATAAGGCTCGACAATGCGAATGCGATTGCCGAACCGTGCCGCGAGCGCAGTGGCGACCTTGAGCGCCGGGCTTTCGCGAAAATCATCGATGTTCGCCTTGAAGGCCAGGCCTAGGCAGGCGACCGGAACGCCCGGGTTCCCCTCGATCATGGCGGCGGCGCGCGCGATCACATGGTCGGTCTTGCCGTCATTCACCTCACGCGCAGTGCGGATCAGCGGCGTGTTCGCCGGGTCGGCCGCGACCAGGAACCATGGGTCGACGGCGATACAATGACCGCCAACGCCCGGGCCGGGCTGAAGGATGTTCACCCGAGGGTGGCGGTTGGCGAGGCGGATCACCTCCCACACGTCCACGCCCATGGTCTCGGCGACGAGGCTCAGTTCGTTGGCGAAGGCGATGTTGACGTCGCGAAAAGCGTTCTCCGTCAGCTTCGTCATCTCCGCCGCACGCGCATTGGTGGTGACGCAGGCGCCGCGAACGAACCGGCGGTAGAAGGTCAGCGCCTTGCGCGCGCAACGCGGGGTGATGCCGCCGATCACCCGATCATTATCGATCAGTTCAACGAGGATGCGACCCGGCAGCACGCGTTCCGGACAATAGGCCACCGCATAATCCGCACCCTCGCCAAGACCGGGCGCGCGCAGATCCGGGCGGAGGCGGGCGAGCAGGTCGCGCACCTTTTCGGTCGTGCCCACGGGAGAAGTCGATTCGAGGATCACCGTATCGCCCGTCTTCAGAACCGGGGCGAGGCTGGTTGCGGCTTCAAGCACATAAGCGATGTCGGGCGAGCGATCGTCCGCAAACGGCGTGGGCACCGCGATGACAAACACATCGGCGGTCTCGATGGCGGTGGAGGCGCGCAGATGGCCGCGCGCCACCACGCCGGAGACCAGACCATCGAGATCGACTTCCTCGATATGCACACGGCCCGAGTTGATCGTGTCCACCACCGACTGGTGGACATCGATCCCGAGCACCTTTGCGCCCGTGCGCGCGATCACCGCCGCCGTCGGCAGCCCGATATAGCCGAGACCGAGGACAACGACGTTCAGTTCATTATCTGATTTCATCAGCGATGATCCTTGCGATCCGTTCACTCGCCTGGCCGTCCCCGAAGGGATTATGGGCACGTGCCATCGCGGCATAGGCGGGCTTGTCATCCAGAAGCGTGAAGACTTCGGAAACGATCCGGTCTTCATCCGCGCCGATCAGCCGGGCGGTGCCGGCGGCAACGCCTTCCGGCCGCTCCGTGGTGTCGCGCATCACCAGCACGGGTTTGCCCAGAGCCGGCGCTTCTTCCTGCACGCCACCGGAATCGGTGAGCGCGAGATCGCACATGCCGAGCGCACGGATGAAATGCGGATAATCGAGCGGATCGATGCGGGCGACGTTCGCCCGTTCGCCAAGCACGGCATCCATGACGGAAGCGACGTTCGGATTGGGATGCATCGGGAAGAGCACGGCCACATCCGGCCGCGCGCCGATACGGGCGATCGCGCGCGCGATCGACGCCATGCCATCACCAAAATTCTCGCGGCGGTGGGTCGTGACCAGAACGATGCGCTTGCCGGCGAAGCGTGCGGCGACATCGTCCAGATCCTGCGCGAGGCTGGGATCGGCGGCGATCCGGTCGCGCGTCCAGTGCAGCGCGTCGATCACGGTATTGCCGGTCACATGCACGCCCGCACGGACGTTTTCACGCGTCAGAGCCTCGGCCGCCGTCTGCGTGGGGGCGAAGTGGAGATCGGCGATCGGCGCCACGATCCGACGGTTCACCTCCTCCGGCCAAGGATGGTAGATGTCGCCGGACCGCAACCCTGCCTCGACATGCGCGACCGGCATCTTGCGATAATAGGCCGCAAGCGCGCCGCACATGGCGGTGGCGGTATCGCCCTGGACGATGACCCGATCAGGACGCTCCCGATCCAGCACCTCGCCGATGCCGGTCAGCAGCCGTGCGGTGAGGCGATCGAGCGTCTGGCCCGGCTCCATCAGATCAAGGTCGATGTCCGGCGCGAGGCCGGCGATCGCCAGAACCTGATCCAGCAGGCCGCGGTGCTGCGCCGTCACGCACGTGCGCACCTGCAGCGCAGGTTGCGCCTGGAGCGCGCGCACGACCGGGAACAGCTTGATCGCCTCAGGGCGGGTACCAAAGATAACCAGCGTCTTCATGGGGAGGGGCTAACACCCAGCGATTAAGGACGACCTAAACGGATCTACGCAATTCCTGCTTTGCCGCAACGCAGCGTCTCGTTAAGTCCCACGGCGAAATGCTCGGGGAGATAATCATCGATGTCGTCCATCAAGCCGCTGCGTAAGGCCGTATTCCCGGTTGCCGGACTTGGAACGCGATTTCTCCCGGCGACCAAGTCAATGCCGAAGGAAATGCTGACCGTCGTCGACAAGCCGCTGATCCAATATGCGGTGGAGGAAGCGATCGAGGCGGGGATCGAGCAGATCATCTTCGTCACCGGCCGTGGCAAGGGCGCGCTGGAAGATCATTTCGATATTTCCTTTGAGCTGGAAGCCACGATGAAGGCGCGGGGCAAGCCCTTGACGCTGATCGAGAATATCCGGCAGAAGCCCGGCTCGCCGGTGTATGTGCGCCAGCAGGAGCCGCTGGGTCTGGGCCATGCGGTGTGGTGTGCGCGCGAAATCGTCGGCGACGAGCCGTTCGCCGTGCTGCTGCCCGATGAGCTGATGGTCGGCACGCCGGGCTTTCTGGCGCAGATGGTGGAAGCCTATCACCGCGTCGGCGGCAATCTGATCGGCGCGCTGGAAGTGGCGCCCGAGGAAACCGACAAATACGGGATCATCACCCCGGGCAAGGTCGATGGCGCGCTGACCGAAGTGCTCGAAGTGATCGAAAAGCCCAAGAAGGGCACGGCAAAGTCGAACCTGATGACGCCGGGCCGCTACATCCTTCAGCCCGAGGTGATGAAGATCCTCGACAATCCGGTGAAGGGGGCGGGCGGCGAGATCCAGCTGACCGACGCGATGGCGCAGCTGATCGGGAAACAGCCTTTCCATGGCTATACCTTCACCGGCCAGCGCTATGATTGCGGCGACAAGGCGGGCTTCATCCAGGCCAACCTCGCGCTGGCGCTTGCCCGTGACGACATCGGCCCGGCGGTTCGGGCGTTCGCCAAGGAACTGGTGAACTAAGCGCCGCCGCAGGCGGGACAGGCCGGGTCCTTTGGCACCCGGATGGTTCGGAAGCGGAGATCCAGCAGGTCGAGCAAGGTCAGCCGACCGGCCGGATCTTCGCCGAACGGCGCCACCGCCCGGATTGCCTCAAGCGCCGCCATGCTGCCGAGGACACCCGTGACAGGCCCGAGCACGCCCTGCTCAGCGCAGGTCGCCTCGTCTCGGTCGGGCGCACTGCCCACCAGGCAGCGATAGCAAGGCTTGCCCGCTTCCCAGCCGCGATACGTCGCCAATTGACCTTCGAACTGGCCGACGGCCGCCGAGATAAGCGGGATGCGCCGCGCCAGCGCGGCATCGGCCACGGCGAGGCGGGTCGCGAAATTGTCGCACCCGTCGACCACCACATCTGCCCCCGACAACAAGGCTGCGGCATTGTCGGAGGTGATCCGGGCGGGGGCGACCGCCACGGCAACGTTCGGATTGTGGCGCGCAACGGCGGTGGCGGCCCGTTCGGCCTTCAAGGCGCCGACATCGGCAGTACCAAAGAGGATCTGGCGCTGCAGGTTGGAGAGGTCCACCCGATCATCGTCGATGACGACCAGACGCCCGATGCCGGCCGCCGCGAGATAGGCGATGGCCGGTGATCCGATGCCGCCAGCGCCGATCACCGCCACGGTGGCGCGCTTCAGCCGGCGCTGGCCGCCGCCGCCGATCTCGCGAAGGATGATCTGCCGGGCATAGCGCGCGCGCTCTTCCTCGCCGAGTGTCACTGCCATGCGAAGGTGAACGACACGCGGTACCAGCGGTCTTCGAGCGGTGGCGACACATTGCCGCGCGCCATGCGCATCACCACGCCCGAGGCATATTGCTCCACGGTGGGGCAGCCGATCGCATTGGGGCGGATGCGGCGCAGCTGGCCGCCCGACGTGACCAGGACGGCCAGGTCGAGGCGGAGCGGACTGTCGGCGCTGCACCGTCCGGCGCGCACCTCATCCCGCACGAAGAAGGACAAGGCGGTCGCATCCGGTTGCGGGCGGCGCAGCTTCAGCTCCGGCAGGGTGGACAACTCTTCCGGGATGGCCGGCAGGGGAGCGACGGGCGCACGCGTCGAAGAACCCGCCTGTGCGGGCTCAACGGCCGGCGGCGCGCCGACAGCCGACGCCGCCTGGCTCAAGGCCAGCATCAGGGAGATCGCAATCACTGCTTCACCGTCCCGCTTATGCCCATGCTCCACCCACTATCGAGCAGGTTGGCGCGCACGTCTAGCCGGAGAGGGTAGCCGGTGAGGGCCGCGGGCGAGGTAGGGGCGGTGCCGATCATCGTGCAGCCGCCGTCAGACTGGCCGTGCGGCATGGCTTCCCGCGCGGGCGGCTGCCGTAGTCTCGAGAAGGGGGCATGAACTCATGCGGCAGAGATCAGGTCGTGCCGAAGCCCGTGGACCCGAACCCGCCGCCGCCGCGCGCGGTGGTCGTGCTGAGCGTGTCAACGAAGCTGAGCTCCGGGCGGATGATCGGAACGAACACCAGCTGCGCGATCCGGTCGCCCGGATTGATGGTGAGCGTCTCGCTGCCCGGCGGGGTCCGAAGCCACGCGCTGACGAAGATCTGCGCCGTGTAATCGGCATCGATCAGCCCCACGGACTGGCCGAGGATAAGACCCTTCTTGTGCCCCAGGCCGGACCTGGCGAGGACGAGCGCGGCCATGTCCGGATCGTTCATCAACACGGCCATGCCGGAGGGAACAAGCACTGCCGGCGCCTGCGGTTGCAGAACCAGCGGTTCATCGATGCAGGCGTGCAGGTCGACACCCGCCGCCATGTCCGTCTGATACCGGGGAAGGCCCCATTCACGTAGCCGCGGGTCCAGGATCTGGACTTCGATCTTTTTCCGGCATGACGTCATCGAAGTATCTCAAGGCTCCATTTGCGCGGACGAACGCAGCAACAAGCCGCAGCACCAACAAGGGCGGGACAAGCGGTCGCTTTCAGATGACATCCGCAGGCGCGAGGCGAAGCCCCGCGATAAAGGAGGATGGAGCGGGTGAAGGGAATCGAACCCTCGTCGTAAGCTTGGGAAGCTTCTGCTCTACCATTGAGCTACACCCGCATATCCAGCGGCTCCGGCGGCGCACTGCCATGTTCGGCGGGGCGGCGTCAACGTAAATGCGAAAGGCGCGGCGCTCTCGATTGACGGCGTGAGCGCCTGTCATCCGGGTGCAACCGAAATCGCCTCTACGCGTCACAATCAGCGCGCAGGGGTCCCCTCACCGAAACAGATCAATCCCGAGGGGGGAACCAATGTCTAGACAGATGGCGCGCGTGCGCCTTCTGGTCGGCGCGGCTTTGCTGTGCGCGCCCGCCGTCGCTTACGCTGGCCAAGTGACCGGTACCGTGTCCGACGCAAGCGGCACGCGCACCTTGCCCAGCGCCCAGGTGACGATCGTGGAGCTTGGTCGCACCGTCGAAGCGGATAGTGCGGGCCGGTTCCGCTTCCCCAATGTGCCCGCCGGCAATTACACGCTGCGCGTGCGGTACACCGGCGCGGAGATCGTCGACACGGCGATCGCGGTGGATGAAAGCGGCGAGCTGACCCAGAACGTGGCGGTGGGCGAGCCGGGAGACATTCTGGTCAACGGTCAGCGCGCCAACCTTGCCAGCTCGCTCAGCCGCCAGCGCGGCGCGGACGGGGTGGAAAGCGTCCTGACGCGGGATGCCATCGGCCAGTTCCCCGACCAGAATGTCGCGGAATCGGTGCGCCGAGCGCCGGGCGTCAACGTGCTCAACGATCAGGGCGAGGGGCGCTTCGTCGCCGTGCGCGGCCTTGATCCCAGCCTCAACGCCGCCTCGCTCAATGGTGTGCGTGTTCCCGCACCGGAAGCCGGCACCCGCTCTGTGGCGCTGGACGTCGTCGCTTCCGAACTGATCGAATCGATCGAGATCAAGAAGTCGCTGACGCCGGACATGGATGCCGATACGATCGGCGCCTCGGTGGAGATCAACACCACCAGCGCCTTTGATCGGAAGAGGGATCTGATCGCGGCATCGATCGAAGGATCGTTCAACGATTATTCGGGCGAAGTGACGCCCAAGGGCAGCGTCAACTTTTCCAAGAGGATCGCCGACAATTTCGGCATTTCGGGCGGCGCGTCCTACTATCTGCGCAAGTTCGAGACCGACAATGTCGAGATGGACGGATGGAACGAGCCGGGCTTTGCCGAAACGGTGGAATATCGCGACTATGACGTGCGCCGCCTGCGCACCGGTGGATCGCTGTCGCTCGACTGGCAGCCGGTGGACTCCACGCGGCTGTACGCGCGCGGCATCTACAACCGCTTTTCGGACCAGGAGGATCGGCGGCGGCTGATCTTCGAAGTGGAGGATGCGCTTGTCTCCACCACGGGAACGAGCGCCTCGTTCAGCAGCGATCAGAGCGAGGATGCCCGCGTCCGTGTCGAGCGGGATCTGAAGGATCGGTTCGAGAAGCAGATCATCCAGAGCTATCAGGTTGGTGGTGAGACCAACACAGGGCCCTGGCGCCTGCAATATGCGGCGGCCTGGTCACGCGCGTCGGAGCGGGAGAACGGCTCGATAGATCCGATCGCCTTCCGCCGCGATTTCGAGAATGGCGACGACCTGACCGTCGACTTCGATTATTCCAACTATCTGGTGCCGCGCTACAGCGTGGGCGGCAGCGGCAGCGAGGATTTCGCCGATCCTGCCGCCTATGAGTTCAAAGCGTTTGATCGAACGACGCTCAGCCGGTCGGTCGACAAGGAATGGAACTTCCGCACCGACATCACCCGCAGCTTCGCGCTGCCGACGGGCAGCTTCGACGTCCAGTTCGGCGGCAAGGCGCGGTTGCGCAAGAAGGACTATGACCTCGACGTCGACACGTTCGACGGCTTTGATGGTGATTTCACGCTTGCCGACGTGCTGGGAACGCAGACCTATCGCCTGGCCGATCTTGGCCCGGTCGTGGCCAAGAAGGGCGAGCGCGGGTTCCTTGACAGCAACCTCGCCGGCTTCGAACTGAATACGCTGGACAGCGGGTTCAATTCCGCCGCCGAGGATTATTCGGTCAAGGAGGACATCTATTCCGGCTACATCCTCGGGCGATATCAGGCCGGCCCGCTACGCCTGATCGGGGGCGTGCGCATGGAGCACACGAAGAACGACATCCGCGGCAACACGGTGACGCTCGACGGGGACGAGGAAACCGTGGTGGTGGATCCGACGCGGGTTCGTCGCAGCTATACCGACTGGCTGCCCAGCGCCGTGCTTCGCTACGAAGCGACGAATGACCTGGTCCTGCGTCTTGGCGGGTTCAAGAGCCTGGTGCGACCGAGCATCGGCCAGCTTGCGCCCCGCTTCGCGATCGAGCGCGACGGCGACGATCTGGAAGGGGCGTTCGGCAATCCGGACCTGAAGCCGTATCGCGCCTGGAACCTCGACGTCGGCGCGGAATGGTATTTTGCGAAGTCGAGCGTGCTTCAGGCCGGTTTCTTCTACAAGGACATCGACGATTACATCACCACGGTGACGTTCGAGGAAGACGACGCACCGTACAATGGCGTCTATCGCGGCATCGCCTTTACCGAAGCGGACATCCCGCTGAACATGGGCAAGGCGAAGATCCGCGGCTTCGAGGTCGGCTATTCGCAGGCCTATTCGATGCTGCCCGCGCCGTGGGACGGCCTGCTGACCAATTTCAACTATACCTTCACCGATGCGGACGGGCAGACGTTCGACGGTGACACCGGTGATCTCCGCGACATTCCGCTGCCGGCGTCGTCGCGTCATACGTTCAATGCGGTGCTCGGCTATGAAAAGGGCCCGGTCAGCGTCCGTCTGGCCGGCACCTTCCGAGACAAATACCTCGATGAAGTGCAGGCCGTGGCGCTGGAGGACCGATATGTGCGCGAGCATTTCCAGCTGGACGCCAGCGCCCGCTATCGCATCACGCCGAATTTCCAGATCTTCGGTGAGTGGGTGAACATCAACAACGCGAAATATGTCGCTTATCAGAATGGGCCGGTGTCGCGCCGCCTGCTGCAGTATGAGGAATATTCCTACACGCTGAAATTCGGCATTCGAGGAAATTTCTGATGCGCGCACTGCTGCTCGCCGCCGCTGCCCTTCTCGCCGTGCCCGCGGGCGCGCAGGAGGGCACGGCACCGATCCCGCGCACGCCGGGCACGCCTTATGCGCCGCGTTCCATCCCGGACCGGATCGTGTTGACGGCCGGGGCCGATCCTGGGCGCGAGATGGCGGTGGCGTTCCGCACCGATCGCGCACAGGCCAGCGCGGAGGCGCAGATCGTGCTGGCCGTGGACGGGCCGACACTGGAGCGCGACGCAAGAACCGTCAGCGGCACCAGCCGGTCGATCGACAGCGCCAATGGCGCCGCCAACTATCATCAGGTGCGCTTCGCCGGGCTGGAGCCGGATCGGGTTTATGCCTATCGCGTGAAGGGCGCGGCCGGCTGGACCGAATGGTTCCAGTTCCGCACCGCGGCGGCGACGTTCAAGCCGTTCCGCTTCCTCTATCTGGGCGACACGCAGAACGGCATCCTCACTTATGCCTCGCGGGTCATTCGGGAGGGCTTCTCCCAAGGAAAGATCGCGCTGACCGTTCATGCCGGCGATCTCGCCGCACAGCGCGACGATCTCGACCATGACGACGAATGGGGCGAGTGGAACCAGGCGGGCGGCTATAACTACAGCCAGGTTCCGCAACTGCCCGCGACCGGCAATCACGAATATGTCGATGTGCTGCTGCCGGGCGGCAAGGAAAGCCGCAAGCTGGGGCCTTACTGGCCGCTGCAATTCGCACTGCCGGCGAACGGCGTCGATCCGGTGAAGGCGACGACCTATTTCGTGGACTATCAGGGCGTCCGCTTCATCATCCTGGACGGCACGGCGGCGCTCGACCTCGGCGCGCTGGACGCACAGACCAAGTGGCTTGATGCGACGCTGGCGGCGAGCCGGGCGACGTGGAACGTGGTGCTGTTTCACCAGCCGATCTTCACCTGCGCTCGGCCAAAGGACACCGCGGTGCTGAAGGCGGCGTGGAAGCCCGTATTCGAGCGGCGCAAAGTGGATCTGGTGCTGCAGGGCCACGACCATTGCTACAGCCGCCTGACCGCCGAGGCAGGTCGCGACGCCGCCAGCGCTGCTCGTGCCAAAGGCGCGCCGCAAGGGCCGGTGTACCTCGTTTCCGTCACGGGATCGAAGATGTACGGCCTGAACGATCGTGCGCTGAAGCAGCCCGACCGGGTGGCCGAAGCGACCGAGCTGTTCCAGATCGTGGACGTGGAGCAGGGCAGGCTGGTGTTCCGCACCTATACCGCCAGCGGCATGCTGTACGACGGGTTCGATCTGGTGCGCGGTGCCGATGGCGCCAACCGGCTGGTCGAGGTGAGCGACCGTCTTCCCACCATCCGCACGTGCAAGGGCGCCGTCGGGCCCGATGGCGGCGCGTGCGTGGCACGGGACAAGTAAGCTACTGGCAAGAACAGGGCGGGTCGGCAGCTTCTGCCTGATCCGCCCCGCTGGCGGTGCGCGTGGGCGAGATGTCCGCGAGCCACCCGCCAACTTAGCCGTGGCTCGCCCGCTTGGCGGCAATTACAGCAGGGCATGGCCATAAAGCTCATTCTGCTCGATGCTGACGACACGCTCTGGCACAATATGCGGCATTTCGAAGCTGCCGAGCGGGCGTTCGCCGAGATGATCGCGACGTTCGCCGATGCCGGCATCGCTCGCGCCACGCTGTCCGCCGTGGAGGAGCGCAATCTCAAGCACTACGGCTATGGCGCGAAGAGCTTCACGCTGTCGATGATCGAGGCAGCGGTGGAGCTGGGGGGCAATGCGCTGCCGGTGGAAAGTATCGCCAGGATCCTGGAAACCGGACGCGACCTGCTGCGCCACCCGGTCGACCTGCTCGACGGTGTAGGCGAGACGATCGAGAAGCTGGCGGAGATTGGTGAACTCGTCCTGCTGACCAAGGGCGATCTACTGCATCAGGAGACGAAGCTCGCCGCCTCCGGGCTCGGCAGCTATTTCCGCGCGGTGGAAATTGTCAGCGACAAGACGGTCGGCACCTTCCGCCGCCTGATCGAGCGGCATGGGGTCTCTCCGATGGAGGCGATCATGGCGGGAGATTCGCTGCGTTCGGATATCAACCCCGCGCTGGAGGCGGGCGCCTGGGCGGCGTTCGTGCCGCAGCCGAACGCGTGGAGCCACGAACATGCGCCAGAGCCCGTCAGCGAGCCGCGTTACCGCCGGCTGTCATCGCTGAGCGACTTGCCCCGCCTGATCGCCGCGATCAACGGCGTGGAGGATGGCGAGATCCAGGGCGGTTTTCAGGCGGCATAAACACCGCCGCCGCTTCGCCCCAAGCTGTTGCGGCTTCGCCCGACCCAGGTAGCGCCCGTGAAGCGGCGATGGTCGAAAAGCCGGCCGAATGCACGGCCGGCTCTCCGGCTCAGCCGCGCTTGGCCGCGATGTAGCGCGTTACCTGCTCATCCAGCAGATCGAGCGGCAATGCGCCCTGGCTTAACACCGCCTCGTGGAACTCGCGGATGTCGAAGCGGCCACCCAGCTCGCGTTGCGCACGGATGCGCAGCTCCACGATCTTCTGCTGTCCGACCATGTAGCTGGTCGCCTGACCCGGCCAGTTGAAATAACGGTCAACCTCTCGCGCGATGTCCGTGTCGGAAACCGAGCTGTTGTTCTTGAAATAGGCGATCGCCTGATCGCGGGTCCAGCGCTTGGAATGGATGCCCGTATCAAGCACCAGCCGGATCGCGCGCCACACCTGGAGCGAAAGCATCCCGAAGCGGGTGTAGGGATCCTTATACACGCCCATCTCGTCGCCGAGCCGCTCGGTATAGAGGCCCCAGCCTTCCATATAGGCGCCATAGCCGCCGAACTTGCGGAACTTGGGAATGCCCGTCAGTTCCATCTGGCGGGCGATCTGGAAATGGTGCCCCGGCGCGCCTTCATGAACGGAGATGCCGGCGACCTGCACCTTCTGCGTCTGGTTCATGTCAACCAGATTGACGTAATAGATGCCTGGCCGCGTGCCATCGGCGGAAGGCGAATTGTAGAAGGCGGTGGACGCCGTACCCTCGCGCCACTTTTCCACGGCGCGAACCTCCAGCGGCGCCTTGGGAAGCACGCTGAAATAGCGCGGCGCCAGCGTCATGACCTCCGCGATCACGGCGCGCGCGTCGGCAAGATATTGTTCGCGGCCGGCTTCCGTGTTCGGATACTTCAGCTTCGGATCGGTGCGGATATGGTCAAAGAACTGTTCCAGCGTCCCTGAGAAGCCGACCTGGCGCTTGATCGCCTCCATCTCCTGACGGATTGCCGCCACCTGCTGCAAACCGATCTGATGGATCTGATCCGCCGTCAGGTTGGTGGTGGTCGAGCTCTTCAGGCGATCTTCGTAATAAGCGGCGCCGTCCGGAAGGCTCCACACGCCGAAATTGCCCTTCGACTTGGGCTCGATCTCATCCAGCGCGACGAGCAGCACGTCATAGCCCCGCTTGAACGGCCCGGTGAGCGCCGCCTGCGCCTCCGCGAGAAGCTTCTGCTTGGTTGCGTCCGGCGCATCGAGCGCCGCCACCTTCTTGCGGAAATCCGCCATCACGGTCGAGTCCGGTCCGCCATCGAACGGCGCGCCGGTGATCACCTTGCGCGCATCGTTGCGGGCGGGCGCGAAGTTCACCTTGTTCGGGATGATGCCGGCGGTGGCCTGCTCGCGCATGGTGGCCGCCACTTCGCGCATCACGCGCTCCGTATCGCGCAGCCGGCCGACATAGGCCTTGGCATCCGCCACACTCTCAACCTTGTGGTTGTTGATCAACAGCACCGGGATGTCGCCGGCCGGGCTGCCGTTCGTCGACACGGGGAAGCGATGCTTGCGGAAGCGGAAGGACTCGCGACCGCGCTCCACCTCATATTCGAACAGGCGGTAGCTGACGCGCGCACTTTCACCGAGTTGCTCCGGCTTGAAGCGCGCCTTCATCTCCTTGAGCTGACGCTCCGATAGATCGCGCGATCGCAGGGCAGCGGCGTCGGTATAATCGTCAAGCCGATCATAGTTCGTCTTGAAGCCAAGCTGGGTCTGCGATTCCGGGCTGAGGGCGAGCTGCGCATCATAGGCAGCGTCCAGGAATTGCAGCAGCGCCGCATCCTGCTGGCCGGCGGGCGCCGAGACGGGCGCCTGAGCGGGCGCGGCGCCCTGCACCAGCGGCAGCATCGGCAACAGCATCAGGGCAAGGGTACGGCGCATCGACATCTCCTAAAACTATCCGCCTGTTACGACATGAGCCGTGGCGCGCAATGCCGATGAGTGCGGCGGATGGCAGGAGGAGCGTGGCCGCCGGCGCGCGGGCGAAGCGCGGGACGGGAGCGTTTATTCCGGATCGGTGACCAGCACCGCCAGTTTGCTGCCCGTGCCGCTGGTCGCCAGCGTCTCACGCGTGACAAGCATCGTCGTGCCCGGCGTCAGAACCGTTTCCAGCTTGGCGCGGAAGGCATCGGGCACATGGCCCTTGCTGCGATCATCTGCCGTCAGCTCGCCCGTCGCCTGAGGTCCGCCGCCGGGCAGCGGCAAGCGCAGCCAGTGCGGACCGGCATCGTCGACCGCTTTCAGTGTAAAGGCCTGGGTCGTCGTGATCGGTTCGTGCAGCACAAGGGTGGCCGACCCGATCTGCTTGCCGTTGCGCAGCACCACCATGCGCCGATCGCGTCCGCTCACGATGATCGACACGGGCCCGGTGGGGGCGCGTTCGGGATTCCAGCTGTAGTGCGTGGGGCTGGCGTGCTGGTCGGCCGCGGGCGCCTTCATCGGGTTCGCGGCGGGCGACACCTCCGGCACGAGTGCGTCGTCGGTGATCACCACCGTCAGCCCGAGCCTGGTCACGCCGTAGAGAAGCTTTGCGAACCCCATCGGCAGGCGGATGCAGCCGTGACTGGCCGGATAGCCGGGAAGCGAGCCGGCATGGAGGGCGATGCCGTCCCACGTGAGCCGCTGCATGTAGGGCATGGGGGCGTTGTTGTAGGTGCTGGAGTGGTGGTCGACATCCTTTTGCAGGATGGTGAAGACGCCGGTCGGCGTCTTGTGGCCCGGCTTGCCGGAGGAAACGGTGCTGACGCCAATCGGCACCCCGTTGCGATAGACGTAGGCGCGCTGCGTCTCCAGGCTGATGATCATCGTCACCGGCCCGGCCGGCGCGATTTGCGGCGCCCAGAGGAATTCGCCGGGCTTCAGTCGTTCGATCGCGCCCGGCTCCATGAGGGGGGCGGTCGATTGAGCGGCGGCGGGGGCGGCGAGTGCCAGAGCAGCGGAAGCGAGCAGCGGCGCAAGGAGACGCATCGACATGCCGCAAACATAAACTCCCGCCGGCGCAGGCGCCAGCGGGAGTAAGACCCTAGTCAGGCGGGCATAGCCGGCCGGATCAGAGGTCGATCAGGATACGGGTCGGATCCTCGATCGCATTCTTCAGCGCCACGAGGAAGGTCACCGCCTCGCGGCCGTCGATCAGGCGGTGATCGTAGGACAGCGCGAGGTACATCATCGGGCGCACGACGACCTGGCCGTTGACCACCACCGGGCGGTCCTCGATGCGGTGCAGGCCGAGGACGGCGCTCTGCGGCGGGTTGATGATCGGGGTCGACATCAGCGAGCCGAACACGCCGCCGTTGGAGATGGTGAAGGTGCCGCCCTTCATCTCGTCCATCTTCAGCGTGCCTTCCTTCGCGCGCTTGCCGAAATCGCCGATCGTCTTCTCGATGCCGGCGACCGACAGGTCCTGAGCATCGCGGATCACCGGCACGACGAGGCCGCCGGGCGACGACACCGCGACCGAGATGTCGGCATAATCGTGATAGATGATCTCGTCGCCCTCGATCGAGGCATTGACCGACGGGATGTCCTTCAACGCCATGGTCGCGGCCTTCACGAAGAAGCCCATGAAGCCGAGGCGGACGCCGTGCTTCTTCTCGAACAGATCCTTGTACTTGGCGCGCGCCTCGATCACCGCGCTCATATCGACGTCGTTGAACGTCGTCAGCATGGCGGCGGTGTTCTGCGCCTCCTTCAGGCGCTTGGCGATCGTCTGGCGCAGGCGCGTCATGCGCACGCGCTCTTCCTTGCGGCCGGTGGAGGCCGCAACCGACGGGGTCGGCGTGGCAGCGGGTGCGGCCGGCGCGGCAGCGGGGCGCGACGAGGCGGCGGCGGCGACATCATCCTTGGTGATGCGGCCGTCGCGTCCAGTGCCCTTGATGGTCGCCGGGTCGACGCCATGCTCCAGCACCGCGCGGCGAACCGACGGGCTGAGCGCGGCGGGTGCGTTGCTGTCGGTCGGCGTGGCGCCGTGGTTGCCGTAACCGCCAGCCGCGGGGGCAGGGGCCTCCGCCTTCGGGCTCTCGGTTGCAGCCGGCTGCGGCGCGGGCGTCGCGGCGGGGGCGCCGTCACCGGCCTCCACCGTCGCGATCATCGCGCCGACCTGCACCGTATCGCCCACGGCAACGGCGTGCTGGCCCATCACGCCAGCGACCGGGCTCGGCACCTCGACCGACACCTTGTCGGTCTCGAGGCTGGCGATCGGCTCATCGGCGGCGACCTTGTCGCCGGGCTGCTTCAGCCATTCGCCGAGCGTCGCTTCAGTGATCGATTCGCCCAGCGTGGGGACCAGAACTTCGGTTGCCATTCCCGTTTCCTTCTATCCCGGCAAAGGCCGGGGCCCAATTACGAAGCGTCCGATTGGAGATCGCTCCGCGTGGTTACATCCGTGCCGCAACCGGACCCGGCCTTGAGTACCTATCAAAGTATCACTCTGATGGGACCCTCCGCCGGGGTGGTTGCGTGTGGAACTTACGCGCCTGCCTTGCCGGCCTTCTTGATCGTCTCCGCGCCGCGAGTGCGGCGGATTTCCTCGCGCACGCTGTGGCCGAGCGCATCGGCGATCAGCGCGCCCTGTTCGGCCTGGTGGCGCTTCATCAGGCCGGTTGCCGGCGAGGCGGCCGCTGCCCGACCGGCGTAGCGCGGCCGCTTCACCGCACAGCCCGCTTCACCCAGCGCTTCCTCGATGAACGGCTCAACGAAGAACCAATAGCCATTGTTGCGCGGTTCTTCCTGTGCCCAGACTACGTCCTCCAGGTTCGGCATGCGCGCGATCCGCTTGGCCAAAGCCTCGGTCGGGAAGGGATAGAGCTGCTCGATGCGGACAATCTGAGTGTTCTCGTCACCCGCCGCGTCGCGCGCCTCGATCAGGTCGTAGGAGACCTTGCCGGTGCACAGGACCAGGCGCTTCGTGGCCTCGTCTGCCGACCCGTTGGTGTCGGAGAGGATGCGGCGGAAGTGCGAGTCACCCAGGAAGTCCGCCGCCGTCGACACCGCCAGCTTGTGACGCAGCAGCGACTTCGGGGTCATCACGATCAGCGGCTTGCGGAACGGACGGTGCATCTGCCGGCGCAGCAGGTGGAAGTAGTTCGCCGGCGTGGTGCAGTTCGCGACCTGGATATTGTCCTGCGCGCACAGCTGGAGGAAGCGCTCGGGGCGTGCGGAGCTATGCTCCGGACCCTGGCCCTCATAACCGTGCGGCAGCAGCATCACCAGGCCGTTGGCGCGCAGCCACTTGGCTTCACCGCTCGCGATGAACTGGTCGATCATGATCTGCGCGCCGTTGACGAAGTCGCCGAACTGCGCCTCCCACATCACCAGCGTCTTCGGATCGGCCAGCGCATAGCCGTACTCGAAGCCGAGCACGCCATATTCCGACAGCGGGCTGTCGAGCACCTCGAAGTGTCCGTGCTCGATGTTCCACAGCGGCACGTAGCGCTTCTCGGTGTTCTGATCGACCCACACGGCATGCCGCTGCGAGAAGGTGCCGCGGCCAGAATCCTGCCCGGACAGACGCACGCCATAGCCTTCCGACAGAAGGCTGCCGAAGGCGAGCGCCTCGCCGGTCGCCCAGTCGAAACTCTCGCCCGTCGCGAACATGTTGCGCTTGGCATCAAGCACGCGTGCCAGCGTCTTGTGGATGGCGAGATCGTCGGGAACCGTGGTCAGCGTCCGGCCGATTGAATCGAACAGCTTCTGCTCGATGCCGGTGTCCACGCTGCGGCGCGAGGTTTCCGGATCGGCGGGCGCGTGCAGGCCCGACCAGCGACCGGAGAACCAGTCCGCCTTGTTCGGCTTGTAATTGGCCCCGGCCTCGAACTCACCTTCCAGAACGGTGGTGAACTGCTTGACGTTGTCGTCCATCCACGCCTGATCGACGACGCCCTGCTCGACAAGGCGCTTGCCGTAGATCTCGCTCACCGGCGGGTGGCTGCGGATCGCCTTGTACATCAGCGGCTGGGTGAAGCCCGGCTCGTCGCCCTCGTTGTGGCCGAAGCGGCGATAGCACCACATGTCGATCACGACGTCGCGGTGGAACTTCTGGCGGAACTCGATCGCCATCTTGGTGGCGAAGGTGACCGCCTCGGGATCGTCCCCATTGACGTGGAAGACCGGCGCCTGGACGCCTTTGGCCACATCCGACGGATAGGGCGAGGAGCGCGCGAACTGCGGGCTGGTCGTGAAGCCGATCTGGTTGTTGATCACAAAGTGGACGCAGCCGCCGGTGTTGTAGCCGCGGATCCCGGAGAAGCCGAAGCATTCCCACACGATGCCCTGGCCAGCGAAAGCAGCGTCGCCGTGGATCAGCACGGGGAGCGACTTGGAATGATCGTCCAGATCGTTGGCGATCGTCTGGATCGCGCGGATCTTGCCGAGCACCACCGGATCGGCCGCCTCGAGGTGCGACGGGTTGGCGACCAGCGACATGTGAACCTTCACCCCGTCGAACTCGCGGTCGGTGGAGGTGCCGAGGTGGTATTTCACGTCGCCCGAACCGCCGATGTCGTCGGGGTGCGCGGACCCGCCGGCGAACTCGTGGAAGATCACGCGCAGCGGCTTGCCCATGACGTTGGCGAGCACGTTCAGGCGGCCGCGATGGGCCATGCCGAAGACGATCTCGTTCACGCCGGCCGCGCCGCCGTATTTGATGACGCTTTCGAGCGCCGGGATCATCGCCTCACCACCGTCTAGGCCGAACCGCTTCGTGCCGACATATTTGCGGCCGAGGAACTTCTCCCACTGCTCCGCCTCGATGACCTTGTTCAGGATCGCCTTCTTGCCCTGGGCAGTGAATTCGATCGCCTTGTCCTTGCCCTCCATGCGCTCCTGGAGGAAGCGGCGCTCCTCGACATCGGCGATGTGCATATATTCCAGCCCGACATTGCCGCAGTAATTGGCGCGCAGGATGTCGACCACCTCGCGGATGGTCGCCCATTGCAGGCCAAGCGTGCCGCCCATGTAGACCGGGCGATCTATGTCGGAGTCGGTGAAGCCGTGATATTCGGTGCGCAGGTCGGCCGGCAGCTCGCGCTGGGTGTTGAGGCCGAGTGGGTCGAGATTGGCAGCCAGATGGCCGCGCACGCGATAGGTGCGTACCAGCAGCT
Source organism: Sphingomonas sp. CCH5-D11 (assembly GCF_001557395.1). NCBI lineage: Bacteria > Pseudomonadati > Pseudomonadota > Alphaproteobacteria > Sphingomonadales > Sphingomonadaceae > Sphingomonas > Sphingomonas sp. CCH5-D11. The sequence continues at coordinate 34,704 of NZ_LSKH01000059.1, forward strand.
GCGCACGGATCGCGTCGCCCGCAGCGCGGACGATCTCGTCCTGCGAGGGGGCGGGGGCAGGAGCTGCCGAC
>NZ_LSKH01000006.1:0-2101 GCF_001557395.1 Sphingomonas sp. CCH5-D11
CATAAAACGACAACGCCGCCCCACTGGGCGGCGTTGTCGTTTGTAGTCCACGCCAGCAGATCCGACACCTCCGCCACCACCTCACGCCGCGCGACCCTGCGCGCCGGCGGCGTTAAACGCGACGCTCTCCATTAGCGTCGACAGGAATTCCGGGACTTTGTAGCGAATTGTCTCGTTGTTCAGTGCCGCAAAGCTTGCCGTCCTTCTCTTCGAAGAGGCACTGCAGGGCCAAGTGGGGTGGGATGATGACGTGTGGAGTGTTTGCCACTTGTTGCTAGCTTGGGCTTCAACAACGCCTTCTCGGCTTCCTCAGCATGTCCGCTCCTATATCGTCTCGCCTCCGACGCCGCTGCGGGGTTCGAGCTGGTGCCCTGAGCCGCCCCGTTGTGAGCGGATCAGAGCTCCCGGCGTACCGGATAGGTCCAGCGGAACGGATCGCGTTCGGCCGCCTGTTCTATTACCCAGGTGAGGCGCGCGTCGGGATCGGCCGCGAAACCAGCGTCGGCGGCCAGCTTTGCCTCGAAGGCGGCCTTAAGCTTGGGATCACGGTCGAGCAGCGCGTCGGCGGTGGGCGCCAGCACGAACGCCTCCGCGCCAGGCGCGGGGGACAGCATCTCCGGAAAGAAGCCCCAGGCGAGGAACGAGTCCTGGCTCTCCGGTTCCAGCAGCGCGGCGGCAAGCAGGCCGCGCGGCTGATCATAGGGAACGCGGATCGTACCCGGCACCAGCGTTGCGCGGGTCTGCTCGTGCGCAAAACGCGATTTCAGCGCGGTTCGTCCGTCATTCGCCGGCTGAGGCGCCGGATCGACCAGCCGCACGCGATCCAACATGAGCGTGCGCGCTTCACCCAGCGTCTCGAACTGGATGCCGTGGAGCCGCAGGCGATCGATCACCTCGGTCTGGGCGGCGGGCACCCACCAGGCGCGCGGCAGACGCACGCTCTCAGTGGGCGTCTGCCCGATGATCGGCATGCGGAAGGTAATCGGCCTGGCGAGCCAGTGCTGCTCGTCGCGCCCGGTAACCGGCGAGCGATAGGTCTCGAACGCGATGCCCTTGAACTCTTCGACCCAGCCGATCGGCTCGGCAGCGGGCTTCCACTGCGTCAGCAGTTCGGCGGGGCGGCTGGCGCGATCTTGTGCCTTGGCGGTCGCGATACGGCCCGCGTCGATGGCGGCAAGGCGCAGCGCTTCCTCCAGCAGCACATAGGTGCCGAGCACTCGCTGACGGTACGGCTTGAGCATATGGTTCTCGACCAGCACCGTCGGCACGCCGATGAAATCGCCATAGCCGGTCGAATAGCGCGGCCCTTCGGGGGCATAGCGGATGCCCTTGGTGGGATCGCGCGTGTCGATCGGGCTGGGATAGATGGTCGGCTCGTGCCCGGCCTTCTCCAGCGCGGCCGTCACCGCCGGGCCGAAGCGGCCTTGCAGCCAGTCGGCGGTGGCGCGATGGCGGGCGTAGGTTCCCCAGCCCGCATAGGTGAAGGTCACGTCATATTGCATGTCGAAGCCGTCGCTGACATGGCAATCGACATAGAGGATCGGGTCCAGCCGGCGCAGCAGCGTGATGATCGCGCGCGTTTCCGGCGCGTCTGCCTTCGCATAGTCGCGGTTCAGGTTGATGTTGCGGGCGTTGCGGACATAGCCCTTCTGCGCCGGGCCGCGCAGCGCGGGGAAGTTCCACGCGCTCATTCGCTCATGCCCGTCGATGTTGAGGATCGGGACGAAGACGAGGTCGACCTTGTCGAGGAGCGCATCCTTGCCGCGCATGACAATGTCGCGCAGCAGCATCAGCCCGGCATCCTTGCCGTCGATCTCGCCTGAATGGATGCCGGCCTGCACCAGCACGACCGGCTTGCCCGCGCCGCCCTTGCTGGCGCGCACGAAAACGAGGTCGCGCCCTTCGCCGGTCTTGCCGAACGTCTCCACGGTGATCAGCGGGGAAGCTGCGGCGAGCTTCTCCAGCCACGTGCGCACCTCCGTGTAGCGCGGCGTGGTGGCGAAGCCGGCGCGCTCGGCGGGGGTGATCCACGGATCCGAAGCCGGGACGACCAGCCGTTCGCTCGCGCCGGACCAAGGGAGGGCGGGGGGAAGCACGGCGG
>NZ_LSKH01000060.1:0-12664 GCF_001557395.1 Sphingomonas sp. CCH5-D11
GGATGGCATGGTCGGCAAGTGGCGCGCTAAACCGGTGCTTGTCCGGATGACCGGCGAAACGTGTCCCCTGCGCGCCCGACCCCGCCCGCGAGGCTGCGCATGGCGGGATTGTTCCCTTGTTGTTCTTGCGTTAGGCCGAGATGGTGCCACTTCGCGTTTAATCCTGTCGCGAAAAGGTCGGGCCGCTGGCGCTTTGGGAATGAATGATGGCGAAGCCGCAGAAACGATACGTCTGCCAATCCTGTGGCTCGGTCACGTCCCGCTGGCAGGGGCAATGCGTCGACTGCTCTGAATGGAATACGCTGGTGGAGGAAGCGCCGGCGATCGTTACGCCGTTTCAGGCCAAGCACAATCTTCAGGGCGGCGGCCGTTCCGTCACCATGATGGCGCTGGACGCCGAAGTGCCGCTGCCGGCTCGCCTGCCCAGCGGCATTGCGGAACTGGACCGGGCGCTGGGCGGCGGATTCGTGGAGGGCAGCGCCACGCTGATCGGGGGCGACCCCGGCATCGGCAAATCCACCCTGCTGCTTCAAGCCGCGGCGCGGATGGCGCTTGCCGGCGCGGATGTCGCCTATGTGTCGGGTGAGGAGGCGGCGGATCAGGTGCGATTGCGCGCGCGCCGGCTCGGGCTTGGCGAGGCGCCGGTCCGGCTCGCCTCCGCCACGTCGGTGCGGGACATCCTTACCACGCTTGGCGCAGGCAAGCCGCCCGCCTTGCTCGTGATCGATTCGATCCAGACGATGCACTCTGATCTGATCGAGGGCGCACCCGGCACCGTCAGTCAGGTGCGCGCCTCGGCGCAGGAGCTGATCCGCTTCGCGAAGGAACGTGGCACCGCGCTGGTGCTGGTCGGCCATGTCACCAAGGACGGCACGATCGCCGGCCCCCGCGTGCTGGAACATATGGTGGATACCGTGCTCAGCTTCGAAGGCGAGCGCAGCCATCAATATCGCATCCTGCGCGCGATCAAGAACCGCTTCGGCGGCACGGACGAGATCGGCGTCTTCGCGATGCAGGCGGAGGGGCTGGCGGAGGTGACGAACCCGTCTTCGCTGTTCCTCACCCAGCGTGACGAAAGCGTGACGGGAACGGTGGTGTTTCCAGCGCTGGAGGGCACGCGCCCGGTGCTGGTGGAGATCCAGGCGCTGGTCGTTCGCCTCGCCAGCGGTGCCACCCCGCGCCGCGCCGTGGTGGGGTGGGACAGCGGCCGACTTGCCATGATCCTCGCCGTTTTGGAGGCGCGCTGCGGCCTCAGCTTCTCCTCGGCGGAAGTCTATCTCAACGTCGCTGGCGGCTATCGCGTGCAGGATCCTGCCGCCGATCTGGCGGTGGCCGCGGCGCTGGTCTCGGCGCTGTCCGAACGCCCGGTGCCGGCGGACGCCATCGCCTTCGGCGAGATCGCTCTGTCCGGCGAGGTGCGCAGCGTGGCGCATGGCGCATTGCGGCTGAAGGAAGCGGCCAAGCTTGGTTTCGGCCAGGCCCTGGTTCCGGCGTCCATGGCAGGCGAGAAGGGCAACCTGCGGCTTGCCGGCTTTTCCACGCTTGGCCGGCTGGTGGACCATCTGCTCGGGCGAGGGTGATCCCCTCCGCCGAACCGCCATGCTGGCCGCCGCAGCCGTGTCACATACCTGTGCTCTGATCCGGCATCCGCTCTCCGCAGCGCGATGCGGGCAGGTCGGGCAATCGCCCTCCCTGCATGGGCGCCCTGTTCTCATCACCACCATCATGGCCTAGATCGGCAACAATGAACCTCAACGGACTTGATATTGCGGTGTTGACCGTCGTCGCGGGCAGTGCGCTTCTCGGCCTGAAGCGCGGCTTCGTGACGGAGGTGCTGGCGCTGTTCGCCTGGGTGGCGATGATCTTTGCGGTCAAGATCTTCCACCTTCCCCTGTCGAAGGTGCTGGCAGGGCCGATCGGCACCGCCTCCGGCGCGGCCGTCCTGGCCTTCGTGCTGCTCTGCGGCGTCACGTACTTCCTCGGGCGGATGGTGGCGCGTGCGCTGGGGGATCGGGTACGCAAATCGGTGTTGGGCCCGGTCGATCGCGCGCTGGGTTTCGGCTTTGGCGCGCTGAAGGGGCTGATCATCGCCAGCCTTGCCTTTCTGCTGGTGGTGCTGGTGCTCGATACGATCGGCGGCGGCCCGACGCGGCGCCCGGCCTGGATCAAGGAGGCACGAACCTATCCGCTCCTCAACGTCACGAGCAACGCGATCGCGGACTTTGTCGATCGTCGCCGGCGTGGGCAGCCCGTGTTCGGCGAGGGTTTCTCTTTCGGCGGAGGGCGACCGGCATGAACGACACGCTCTACAACGACGCTATCCTGAGGCTGGCGACCGACAATCCGATCGACGAACGGCTGGCGGAGCCGCAGGGGACGAGCGAGCGGCGGTCGCCGATCTGCGGCAGCCGCGTGACGGTGGACGTCAATCTCGGGGCGGATGGCCGGGTGAGCGAAGCGGGCATGCTGGTTCGTGCCTGCGCGCTCGGCCAGGCATCGTCCTCTTTGCTCGCCGCCCATGTGCTCGGCCGGACGCCGGCGGAGCTGGCGGCGGCGCGAGACGCGCTCACGGCCTGGCTGGCGCGGGAGGGCGAGCTGCCAGAATGGCCTGGCCTCGATGTGCTGTCGCCAGCGCTTGATTATCACGCCCGCCACGCATCGATCCGGCTTGCCTTCGAGGCTGCTGCCGAAGCGGCCGAGCGGGCCCGCGACACGGCAAAGGGGATCTGATGGAGCACGCCGCCACGGGATCGCTGCTGCGCGATGGAGTGATTCTGCTCGGTGCGGGGCTAGGCTTTGTGCTGCTGTTCCGCCGCCTCGGCCTTGGTGCGACGCTGGGCTATCTGGTCGCCGGCGCGGTGGTCGGGCCGCAGATCCTTGGTCTGGTCGGCGACGCCGAATCGAAGCTCGGGGTGGCCGAACTCGGCATCACTCTTCTGCTGTTCGTCGTCGGACTGGAGCTCAATCCATCCCGGCTGTGGCGGCTAAAGGAAGATATCTTCGGCCTTGGGCTGCTTCAGGTGGTGGCCTGCGGCATCGCGATCACCGCGATCGTCGCGCTGTTTGCGCACTTCTCCATCCCTGCGGCGCTTGCGTTGGGCCTGCCGCTCGCGCTTTCCTCCACCGCGCAGGTGCTGCCGATGCTGCAATCATCGGGGCGCTTGCGGACGCCCTTTGGGGAGCGCGCCTTTTCGATCCTGTTGTTCCAGGATCTATCGATCATTCCCCTGATCACCATCATTGCCGCGATGAGCCGCAATCCCGCGGACGCGGGCGGCCCGCCGGGATGGATGCTGGTGCTCTATACGGTCGCGGCGATTGCCGGTCTGATCGCTGCCGGCCGGTTCATCCTGCGTCCGCTGTTCCGCGGCATCGGCAACATGGGCGAGCGGGAAATGTTCGTCTTCGCGGCGCTTTTCACCGTCATCGCCAGCGCGGCGCTGATGGAGGCGCTGGGCCTGTCGACCGCGCTCGGGGCCTTCATCGCCGGCGTGATGCTGGCCGACAGCCCTTATCGCCACGAGCTGGAAGCAGACGTGGATCCGTTCCGCTCCATCCTGCTTGGCCTGTTCTTCCTCACCATCGGCATGATGCTGAACCTCACGGCGATCGCCGAGCGACCGCTGTTCGTTCTGTCCATGGCGCTGGCGCTGATTGCTACCAAGACGTTGGTGATCTTCCTGATCGGCCTTGCCTTTCACATGTCGTGGCGCTCAGCGCTCGCGCTTGGCGTGTTGCTCAGCCAAGGCGGCGAGTTCGGCTTTGTCCTGTTTGCCCAGGCGACCGGTGCCAATCTCATCGCGCCGGAGGCAGCATCGCTGTTCGGCGCCATCATCACCCTGTCGATGGCGACCACACCGTTCCTGATGTCGCTGACCCGCCGCTTTCGCGAGCAGCCCATCGTCCAAAGCGAGCGTGAGGGGCCCAAGGCCGATGGCGCCAATGCGGTGATCGTCGGCTATGGCCGGTTCGGCCAGACGGTCGGCCAAATGCTGCTCACCCAGGACATCCCGGTTACGCTGATCGATACCGATATCGAGATGATCGACATCGCGGGGGAGTTTGGCGCCAAGGTCTATTATGGCGATGGCACCCGGCTCGACCTGTTGCGCCAGGCGGGCGCGGCCGAGGCCGAAATGATCCTGTTCTGCGCCGATGGTGATCAGGTGACGGCCGAAGTGATCGAGTCCGTGCATGAAGCCTTTCCGAACGCGGCCATTTATGTCCGGGCATTCGACCGGCGTGCGCTGATCCGGATGAAGAACGGCCCCGCCAACCTTGTCGTCCGGGAAGTGCTCGAATCGGCGGTGAAGATGGCGCGTGCGGCGATGGAGGGGCTCGGCATCGACCGCGCCGACATCGACCGGGCGGAGGATTTGTATCGCGCCCGCGACAAGGAGCGGCTGCGCATCCAGCTGGAAGCAAACGATCTTCGTGCGGCTCGCGCGCTGGTGGCCGAGCAGCAGCCTTGGGGAAATGATCGATGAATTGGCTGATGATGCTTGCCGCTTTGTCTGGCGCGCTGGCGGTTGGCGCCGGTGCCTTCGGCGCGCATGGCGCCAGCGGCCAGGCCGTGGAATGGCTCCGCACCGGCGGCCAGTATCAACTGATCCACGCCGTCGCAGCCATTGCCGCCCTGCGCCTTGAATCGCGGGGGCCGGCGTGGCTGTTCGTGGCAGGCGGCGCGCTGTTCGCGGGTACCTTGTATTTCATGGCACTGGGCGCGCCGCGCTGGCTGGGGGCGATCACCCCGATCGGCGGAACGCTGCTGATCGCCGGATGGCTCTGGCTCGCCTGGATCGCGACTCGCGGCTAAACCGGCGAGGCGAAGCGACGCCGGCCTGCCTACCTACCTACCGGCGCCGTCGACAAGCGTCCGAGCAGTAAATCACGTCCTCCCAGACCTTTGCCCACTTCTTGCGCCAGGCGAAGGGGCGTTGGCAGGCCGGGCAAAGCTTCGTCGGCAAGTCACGCTTGGCGACACCATTCGGCATCAGTGCGGCTGGAGCGCCAGGAAGCTACGCACGTCCTCCAGCGAGACCTGCTTGTCGAGATAGGTCTGGCCGATACCGCGGGCGAGCAGGAACGGGATCTGCCCGCCGCTCGCCTTTTTGTCATGGCGCATGTGCTCCACCAGCTGCTCGGCCGAAGCGTTGATGCCCGCGGCAGCCAACCCGTCGGGCAGCCCGACCTCCTGCCAATGCGCGGCCACCCTCAGCGCATCCTCGGCGGAGCATAGCCCATGTGCCGCGGAATAGCCAAAGGCCAGCGCGCATCCGGCAGCGACCGCCTCGCCGTGCAGCAGCTTGTCCGAAAAGCCCGCTTCCGCCTCCAAGGCGTGACCGAACGTATGGCCAAGGTTCAACAGCGCGCGTCGCCCGGTCGTCTCGAATTCGTCCTCGCCGACGATCCGCGCCTTTGCGCTGACTGAATGTGCGATGGCATATTCGCGTGCCGCCGCATCGCCGGTGAGCAGCGCGGCGCCATTCTCCTCGCACCAGCCAAAGAACGCGGCATCGTCAATCAAGCCGTATTTGACCACTTCGGCATAGCCCGCCTTCAGCTGCCGCAGCGGCAGCGTGTCCAGCACTGCCGGGTCGATCAGCACCATCTTGGGCTGGTGAAATGCGCCAATCAGGTTCTTGCCCGCGCGCGCATTGATGCCGGTCTTCCCACCGACCGATGAATCAACCTGCGCCAGCAGCGTCGTCGGGATCTGAACGAAGCCGCAGCCGCGCTTCAGGATGGCGGTAGCGAAGCCGACAAGATCGCCGATGACGCCGCCGCCCAGCGCGATGACATGATCGCCACGCTCCACCCCGAGTTCCAGCAGCCGATCGGTCAGGCGCTCCAACATGGCCCAGCTTTTCGATGCTTCACCAGCGGGGATGATGATCGCCTCGCCCGTGATGCCCGCCGCCGCCATCGACGCGCGCAACGTATCGAGATGCGGCGCGACGTTCGCATCCGCCACGATCGGCATGGGCCGACCGCGCGAGATGGGAGCCAGCAATTCGGCTGCACGGGTCAGCAGCCCGGCCTCGATCACCACGTCATAGCTGCGCGCGCCCAGCGCCACCGGAACAATCGTCATGGGGCCCCGTAACCGATGGCATCCAGAATGGCACGCACCGTCGCTTCATGCGGGGCGTTGTTGCTTGGCACGCGAATATGCGCGTGGGCGTAGAGCGGATTGCGCACCGCGGCGAGCTCGCGCAGCACGCTGGCGGGGTCCTTTCCGCGCAGCAACGGGCGTGTGTCGCGGCGGCGGACCCGCTCCACCAGCACGTCGATATCGGCATCCAGCCAGATGGCGAGCGCGTCGGAAAGGATGAGCGCGCGGGTCGCGTCGTTGACGAAGGCGCCGCCGCCGGTGGCGATCACTTTCGGCCGGCCGTCGATCAGCCGTTGGATGACGCGGCGTTCCCCATCCCTGAAATAAGGCTCTCCGAACTGCGCGAAGATGTCCGCGATCGACATGCCGGCCGCTTCTTCAATTTCGTTATCGGCATCGACGAATGGCAGGCCAAGCCGGTGCGCCAGGCGCTTTCCGACAGTGGATTTGCCCACGCCCATCAGGCCGACGAGCACGATCGGCTGACGCTGCCAGCGGCTCTTGCGATTGCGGGTGGGGGCGGTGGGGCTTTGCAACATGAGTTCGCGGGCTATACAGCGCGTCAGCGCCCCGGGCACAAGGCTCGGCGATTTCGGTTTACTAGCGTGGGTCCGCCCGCGCCGTGCAGGGTTGAAACATGTCGCGGTTGATCGTCACGCTTGTGGTGCTGTTGGTCGTCGTGGTCGGCGGGTTGTTCTTTCTCGCGGGCAGCGCGACGGAGCAGCCGACGACGCAGGTCGAAAAGGCGGTCGAGCTTGGCAATCTCGCGAGCTAGGTTGATCGCGGCGCTTGCCGCCGCCGCTTCACTCGCCGCAGCCGCGGTCGCCCAGAATAGCCAGGCACCCGAATCGCTGCTGCCGCCCGGCTTCGGCGAACCGGTCGCGCCGGCACCGCCGCCGGTGGCGCAGCCCAATGGCGCGGTGGTGCAGCCGCTGCCGGGTACGCCGCTCGAGCTGCCGGATCTGGAGCCTTCACCCACCCCGACGCCGACGCCCACGGGGCCGAGCGACGAGGAGCTGGCGCAATATGAGATGCCGCTTTTCGCGCGGCGCTCGCTTGCGCTCGTTGGGCCAGTCGGGCCAGCTGACGGCGGGTTCTTGCCCGGTGCCTTTGGCGCGGCGGACGGCGGCTATCTGCAGGGGCTGATGCGGCGGCTGTCAGCCCCGCTGCCATCGCGCTGGCTATCCATTTCGCTGCGGCGGGCGCTTGCCTCTCGGGTCAGCACCCCTGAGGGGCTGCATGGTGCCGATTTCGCGGCCGAGCGCGCGTGGCTGCTGCTGCGCATGGGCGAATCAGTTGCGGCGCGAAGCGTTCTGCAGAGCGTCGATACCGCCAATGCCACGCCGAAGTATCGGCAGGTGGCGATGCAGGCGATGCTCGCCACGGCGGATCCGGCGGGGCTGTGCCCGCTGGCAGACGGTGCGGGCAACAGCGAGCGCGGTTGGATTCTTGCCCGCGCCATGTGTGCGGCGCTGGGCAATGCGGAAGGTGGCGCCAAGCCGCTGATGGACGCTGCCCGGCGTCAGCGGGTGGCAAGCGGCGTTGATCTCGCGCTGGCGCAAAAGGTGGTCGGCGCGGGGCTGAACAGTCGTCAGGCCGTGACGATCGAATGGGATTCGGTGGTCCAGTTGACGACGTGGCGGTTCGGGCTGGCGACGGCCACCGGCGTGCCGATTTCGGATGAGCTGTACCAGACGGTCGGACCTCAGGTGACCGGGTGGCGGGCGCTTGCGCCGGCCATTCCGATCGCGGACCGCGCACGGGCAGCTGAGTCCGCGGCTGCGATGGGCGTCATCTCCAACGCGGCGCTGGTCGACCTTTACGCAGCGCTGGACGCCGGCGAGGAAACGCCGGCAGCACTTGGCGCGATCGCATCCGATCTGCGGGCGGCCTATGTCGGTGCGGACGTCGCGACCCGCATGCGGGCTCTTGCCCAATTGTGGGATGGTGGCGAGAGCCCGCAGGGGCGTTACGCCCGGCTTATCCTGACTGCGCGGGCCGCGGCGCGCATCCGTCCCGGGGATGGGCGCGCCGAGGCTGACCGGATTGTGGCGGCGATGCTGTCCGCCGGGCTGGACCGTACCGCGCAACGCTGGCGCGGGCAGGTCGATGACGGGGGCGACGCCTGGGCGCTGCTCGAATTGTCTGATCCAGAGGCGAATACGCGCCTGTCTTACGGGGCCGTTGCCTCCTACACTGGGACGGGCGATGCCGCGCTGAAGCGCAAGCTGTTCTTTGCCGGTCTGGCGGGGCTTGGCCGCCTTTCCGCGCAGGACATCGAAAGTGGCGCGGAAGCGTTCGACGTGCGCATCGGTGCCGAGAACAGCTGGACACGCGCGCTTGATCGCGCCGTGAGCGAGCGGCAACCCGCGACTGTTCTCCTGCTGGCGGGCATCGGCATGCAGGCGCAAAGCTGGCGCCACGTTCCACCCGCTGCCCTGTACCGGATCGTTGCGGCGCTGCGCGCGGTGGGGCTTGGCGGCGAGGCGCGGATGATCGCCGCCGAGGCGGTGTCGCGGGCCTGATCGTGGCGGGCGATGTTGCCCTTATCGATCGCTTCCTGGAGATGATGGCGGCGCAGCTTGGCGCCGCCCGCAATACCATCAGCGCGTATCGCAGCGATCTGCTGCTCGCGTCCGAGGTGCTGGGCGGCAGGCTCGCCACGGCCGATGCGGCGGCAGTAGAGCGGCTTGGTGAGGAATGGGCCAGTCTTGCGCGGGCGACCGTAGCGCGTAAGTCGGCGGCGCTCAGGCGCTTTTTCGCCTTTCTTCATGACGAGGGGCTGCGTCCCGACGATCCCGGCCGGGCGCTGCCCAAGCCCGGCATCCATCGGCCCTTGCCCAAGACGCTCAGCCATCATGACGTGGAGCAGCTATTCCTCGTAACGGCCAAGCGGCTGGCGCGTGATCCCGCTCTGCCGGCCGATCTCCGCAACGCGGCGCTGCTGGAGCTGCTTTATGGTTCGGGGTTACGTGCGACCGAGCTCGTGTCCCTGCCGCGCAACGCCATTCATCCCGATCGACCCTTTCTGATCCTGAAGGGGAAAGGCGACAAGGAGCGTCTCGTGCCGATCTCCGACCGTGCGCGCGCGGCGGCAGCGACCTGGCGGGATCATGTCGCCGCCGAGTCGCCGCATCTGTTCCCCTCGGGCAAGTCCCACATTTCCCGCGTGCGATTGTTCCAGATCGTCCGGTCGCTCGGCGCAGAAGCCGGCATCCCGCCCGATCGGATCAGCCCTCATGTCCTCCGCCATGCCTTCGCCACCCACTTGCTGGAAGGCGGGGCGGATCTCCGGGCGCTGCAATCCATGCTGGGCCATGCCGATATCGCGACCACGGAAATCTATACTCATGTGGATCGCGCGCGCTTGGTCGCCCTGGTCAATGAGCGACACCCGCTCGTTGACGCGGCCAAGCCGCGCGCCTAGCTGCGCACGATGCCGACATTTCTCGACTTCGAAAAGCCGATTGCGGAACTCCAGGCGCGGATCGATGAGCTGCGCGACACGGGTGCGGAGGGCGGCGTCGATATCGCGGCTGAGGTCGCGAAGCTTCAGGCGAAGTCCGACCGCTTGCTGCGCGATACTTTCGCCAAGCTGACGCCATGGCAGAAGACGCAGGTCGCCCGCCACCCGGAACGGCCGCACTTCAAACATTATGTCGCCGGGCTGTTCGAGGAGTTCGTGCCGCTGGCGGGCGACCGCGCGTTCGGCGACGATCAGGCGATCCTGGGCGGCTTCGCCACTTTCCGCGGCCGCCGCGTGCTGGTTATGGGGCACGAAAAAGGCGACGATACCACCAGCCGCCTGCGGCACAATTTCGGCATGGGCAAGCCGGAGGGGTATCGCAAGGCAGTGCGTTTGCTGTCGCTGGCGGACCGTTTCGGCCTTCCGGTCGTCACTCTGGTGGATACGTCCGGTGCCTTTCCCGGCCTCCAGGCAGAAGAGCGCGGCCAGGCTGAGGCGATCGCACGATCGACGGAGGCGTGCCTCGCCGTGGGCGTCCCATTGGTATCGGCCGTGGTGGGCGAGGGTGGCTCCGGCGGCGCAATCGCGCTGGCTAGCGGCAATCGCGTGCTGATGTTCGAACATGCCGTTTATTCGGTGATCTCACCCGAAGGCTGCGCCTCGATCCTCTGGCGTACGGCGGAGAAGGCGGCAGAGGCGGCGGAAGCCATGAAGGTGACCGCGCAGGACCTGAAGTCGCTTGGTGTGATCGACACCATCGTGGCCGAGCCGCTGGGCGGCGCGCATCGCAGCCCGTCTGCCGCGATCGGTGCGCTGGGTGATGCCATCGAGAAGTCGTTGGAGGAGCTCGTCACCCTTGATGCCGAGACGCTGCGCCGCCAACGGCGCGAAAAGTTCCTGGCGATGGGCCGCGCGCTTAGCTGACCAACAAAAAGGGCGGCGAGCACCTGCTCGCCGCCCTTGATGGTTCCCAATCCGGCGGAAATCGCCGGACCAGTCGGACTTATCAACGAACCGAAGTGTTCATCTTGCCCGACACGGTCGTGAACGTGGTCGACAGCTGGTTGCCCAGCGTGCCCATGGCGGTGATGGCGGCAACGGCGATCAGCGCGGCAATGAGGCCGTACTCGATGGCGGTCGCGCCCTTGGAATCCTTAATGAAAGCGCGCATCTTCTGCATGTTCGATCTCCGATAATGAAAAGCTTCAGTCACCCGACCGGCCAAGGTGCTCCCCGCTCCGGTATCCCCGTCAATCACACATGCGGGTTGAAAAACATTTAAGGCCGGGGCGGCGCCATCAACGCGCATGAACCACCCGGTCGCTTACCTTGTTCCACATGTTGATGGTGATGTCGGCCACGCCGCTGAAGCTCGCGATCATGGCGATCACGATCAGGGCGGCGATGAGGCCATATTCCACGGCCGTTGCGCCCTTGCGGCTGCGGAGAAGCTTCCGGCAGGTCGCAAGCGCGGGTTTGATCAAGGCCATGGCTCGGTCCATGTCGCGGTTGATCGCACGACAGGCTTAACGAAAGGTCGACATGACCGCTGCGAAGAACGCGAATCTACCAACAATTCTTGTGGTTGCCGCGGCGCTGGTGGCGCCGGACGTATCCGTCTTCGTCCAGCAGCGGCCGATTGCGAAGCAGCATGGCGGCCTGTGGGAGTTCCCGGGTGGCAAGGTAGAGGCAGGCGAAACGCCCGAGGCTGCACTCGTCCGCGAACTGTACGAGGAGCTTGGCATCATGGTGGACGAAGGCGCGATGCGGCCGCTTTCCTTCACCACCGTGCCCTCACTCGATCGCAACCTCGTGCTTCTTCTGTACCGTATTGATCAATGGAGCGGGACGCCGCGCGCCATCGCAGCGCAGCACGCCGCGTGGGTCGATGTCGATTCGCTGGCCGGACTGGCGATGCCGCCCGCGGACCTGCCGTTGATCCAAGTCCTGGCGCGTGAGCTGCGGCCGACACGCAGCCGGGATTGATGGCCAAGGCCGCCCGGAGGGATGACGGCCTTGCTCGCGCGAGCCGTTGGCCATCATCTTGATCGGCTCGCCTGAGCCTGTCGCACTTGGACAAGTTCAGCACGATTGAAAACAGTGGTTCAGACTGGCTGGGAGCCGCCCCAGAAAACAGGCCGGCTGCCGAGCCGTAGTTTCCGCCCGTGCGCGCCTGTCACGATCGGTACAGGGGCGCGCGCTCAGTAGTCGAAGTCAAAACAGCATGCACGCGCTGGCGCCGCCGAGCAGAAAGCCAAGAACCAGCCAATGGTGTGCGCGAACGAGCCATTGGGAATCGCCATCCACATCGCGCATGACGCCCTCCGTTCCTGTGGCGCCGCAAAATGCACCGCCACTGCCGGCGATCTTCGTAGCAGTGATTTGCTGCGAACGTGCGACAGATGCTGCCGGATTGGTTCGAACACGTCGCGATAGATGCACTCTGCGCGCGGTTTGGGCGGAACCAAGTGGGAACGGCGGCGCTCATTTGACGCCGTGTCGCAAGCGCCCTCGCTAATGCGGTTTGATCAAGAAAATGTCGGCTCTGCCCGGGCTACGCAGCTACGTGGCTCGGCCGGCACACACCTCTTCGCTCATCTAGGCGCGTCCGAGATCGAGCCTAATCGGAATAGCCGCGACGAAATGGAACGCTGCCGTCAGAATCCGCTTTGCATCCCGGCACGATACGCCTGCCTGAGCCTGCGCCCGGAATCGATCATTGCAAGGCCAAGCATCACGAAACTCAACACCCAAGCAAAGTTCACTGCCGTATCGACCCGAGCGTTGGTCGTGAACCAATTCAAGACCGGCTGCATCACAGCGGTAAGCAGCAAACCGTAACCAACCGCCGCCACGACGCATCCGGCCATCAACAAGCGCTTGTCCAATCGACTCGATTTCGGCTCGCTCATCTATTCGTCCTCGCGTCGGCGGCCGCACCATAACAGAGGGAGCGAATGTCAGCTACTTTCAGTCGGATCATAGCGAACAAAGTCGCACAATCTTTGTTGAACGCGGCTTCTGATTAAAACGCTTGGTCAAACGACCGAGCCTCCCGGCGATGTTAGCGCGCCGACGAAGAG
>NZ_LSKH01000061.1:0-2837 GCF_001557395.1 Sphingomonas sp. CCH5-D11
CCGGCAGCGCCCTGGGTCGCGACCTCGCGCGCGTTCAACGCAGTGGCGATGGAGCAGCGGCCGGGGCATGTCGCCATCCCGCTGATGTTCGGCATCGACGCGGTGCACGGCAACAACAATGTCGTTGGTGCGACGATCTTCCCGCACAACAGCGCGCTGGGCGCGATGCGCGATCCGGCGCTGATCCGGCGCATCGGCGAGGCGACCGCGGCCGAGACGGCGGCGGCGGGGATCGACTGGGCGTTCGGCCCGACGCTGGCAGTGCCGCAGGACGATCGCTGGGGCCGCGCGTATGAGGGCTATTCGGAGGATCCCGCGCTGGTCGCCTCCTATGCCGGCGCGATGGTGGAAGGGCTGCAGGGCAAGCCTGCAGACTGGGGTATCAAGAAGGGGCATGTCGCCGCCAGCGTGAAGCACTTCCTGGGCGATGGCGGCACCAAAGACGGGATCGACCAGGGCGACACGCAGGTCGACGAGGCGACGCTGATTGCAACCCACAATGCCGGCTATCCGGCCGCGGTGAATGCCGGCACGCTGACGGTGATGGCCAGCTTCTCCAGCTGGAACGGCGCCAAGATGCACGGCAACAAGTCGCTGCTGACCGATGTGCTGAAGGGTCGGATGGGGTTCGACGGCTTTATCGTGGGCGACTGGAACGGTCACGGGCAGATCCCAGGCTGTACCAACACGAACTGCCCGGCGACGTTCAACGCGGGTCTCGACATGGCGATGGCGCCGGACAGCTGGAAGGGGCTGTTCGACAGCACGCTCGCTGCGGCGAAGGCGGGGACCATCCCGATGACGCGGATCGACGATGCGGTACGGCGCATCCTGCGCGTGAAGATGAAGCTGGGCCTGTTCGATGCTGCCCGCCCCTATGAAAGCCGCCCGGAGGACGTGGGATCGGTCGAGCATCGCGCCGTCGCGCGCGAAGCGGTGGCGAAGAGCCTGGTGCTGCTGAAGAACAACGGCGTGCTGCCGGTGAAGGCAAGCGCGAACATCCTGGTGGTCGGCGAAGCGGCGGACGACATCGGGCGCCAGTCGGGCGGCTGGACGCTGTCGTGGCAGGGCGACGGCAACACCAATGCCGACTTCCCCGGCGCGACGTCGATCTACGCCGGCATTGCGGCGGCGGCAAAGGCGGGCGGCGGCAGCGCGACGCTGTCGGCGGACGGCAGCTTCACCAAGAAGCCGGACGTGGCGATCGTCGTCTTCGGCGAGCAGCCCTATGCCGAGATGCGCGGTGACGTGCGTTCGCTGGAGTTCGAGCCGGGCGACAAACAGGCGCTGGCGACGCTCAAGAAGCTGAAGGCGGCCGGCGTGCCGACCGTGTCGGTGTTCCTCTCGGGCCGGCCGATGTGGGTGAACCCGGAACTGAACCAGTCGGATGCGTTCGTCGCGGCATGGTTCCCCGGTTCCGAGGGTGCCGGCATCGCCGACGTGCTGGTCGGCGGGAAGCGGGACTTCACCGGCAAGCTCGCCTTCAGCTGGCCCAAGACAGCGGCGCAATTCGTGCTGAACCGCGGCGCGCCGGGCTATGACCCGCTGTTCCCGTTCGGCTATGGTCTGAGCTACGCCAAAGGCGGCCAAGTGCCGGCGCTGAGCGAAGTCGCAGGGATCGACGCGAGCCTCGCCAACACTAGCCTGTTCTTCGCGCGTGGTCGCGTGCCGGCGCCGTTCCAGCTGGCGCTCGATCCTTTGGTCACCCGCGCGGCGGTGGACAGCGCGACGGCGCAGGAAGGCGCGGTGCAATTGACATGGAAGGGCAAGGGCACGGCGAAGATCACCGGCCCCGACCTGGCGCTGACCCGCGAAACCAACGGCGACCTCAACCTCCAGGTCACCTATCGCGTCGATAAGGCGCCGGCCGGCACGGTTGGGCTGGCGCTCGGCGGGGGGCGCGTGAATGTCGCCTCAATGCTCGACAAGAGCGCCGGCTGGCATGTCATGCGCGTGCCGCTGAAATGCTTCCGCGATGCCGGCGCGACCATCGACAAGGTGTCGACGCCGTTCGCGATGGACGCCACCACCCCCTTCACCGTCGCGATCTCGGACATCCGGCTCGCGACCGATCCCGCGGGCGCGACCTGCCCCGCCACCGGAGAATGAACATGGACGGCACCTTCCCCATCGGCGCACGCCTTGTGAGCCGTGACGAGACCTTCCAGGGCTATAACCCGACCACCGGCGAGACGATCGCGCCGGCCTTTGCGGTGTCGACGACCGAGGACGTGGCGGAGGCGTGCCGCCTCGCGGCGGAAGCGTTCGACACGTTCCGCGAGACGAGCCCTGAGGAGCGCGCGCGCTTTCTTGAAGCGGTGGCAGAGCAGATCGAGGCGATCGGCGACGATCTCGTCCAGCGCGCCATGGCCGAGAGCGGCCTGCCGCAGGCGCGGCTGACCGGCGAGCGCGGGCGTACGACGGGCCAGCTGCGGCTGTTCGCGCAGCATCTGCGCCGCGGTGCGTTCGCGGGCGTGACGATGGACACGCCGCTCCCCGAGCGCCAGCCGCTGCCGCGCAGCGACCTGCGTCAGCGCCGCATCGCAATCGGCCCGGTGGCGGTGTTCGGCGCATCCAACTTCCCGCTCGCCTTCTCGGTGGCGGGTGGCGATACCGCCTCGGCGCTCGCCGCGGGCTGCCCGGTGGTGGTGAAGGGTCATCCGGCGCACCCGGGGACGACGGCGCTGGTCGCGCAGGCGATCCAGCAGGCCGTCGCTGCCTGCGGCCTGCCGGAAGGCGTGTTCTCGCTGGTGCAGGGGCCGGCTAACGAGCTTGGCGCGGCTTTGGTCACCGATCCGCGCATCAAGGCGGTGGGCTTCACCGGATCGCGTGGCGGT
>NZ_LSKH01000062.1:0-344 GCF_001557395.1 Sphingomonas sp. CCH5-D11
CTCGCGCACCGGCTCGGGCGGGGCGGCGGGGGGTGCCACGTCGAACACAGCCAACGCGACGGCTGGCTGCGCGGCGTGGGTGTGCAGCGCGGTCCACGAGACCAGCGCGGCCATTGCCAACACGCCGGCCACGCCCGTGACCCCGCCCATGCCGAAGAGCCGGGTGCGCAGGCTGGTCGGCTGGTCGGTGTAGCGTGATGGCGCTTCCCACACCTCAGGGAGGGCTACGCCAGCGTTGGGGATGGCCTTCACGGCCGGGGCGACCGGTGCATCATCCGGCGCTTTGGTCGCGCAGGCGCTGCGAGGGGCATCACGCGAAAGTTGCGAAAGCACAGATCATCACC
>NZ_LSKH01000063.1:0-12742 GCF_001557395.1 Sphingomonas sp. CCH5-D11
GCGCTGCGCCTCGGCGACGGTGCTGCCCGTCGCGGTCACCGCCAGCACGCGCCCGCCGGCGGAGACCAGCTGCCCGTTCGCTTCGGTCGTGCCCGCCTGGAATACCACCGCGCCCGTTGCCTCCGCCGCATCCACGCCGCCGATCGCCCCGCCCGTCTCGGGCGTGCCCGGATAGCCGTTCGCTGCCATCACCACCGTCAGCGCGACCGCCTCGGCGAAGGCGGGCGCGGGCGCATCGGCCAGCCGCCCTTCCGCCACCGACAGCAGCGTCTCCAAGAGGTCGCCTTCGAACCGCGCCATCAGCACCTGGCATTCAGGATCGCCGAAGCGGACATTATACTCGATCAGCTTGGGCCCTTCGGTCGTCAGCATCAGCCCCGCGTAGAGAACGCCGATATAGGGCGTGCCCGCCGCCGCCAGCGCGTCGATCGTCGGGCGAACGATCTCGCCCAGCGCCCGCTCCTCCAGTTCAGGGGTGAGCACGGCGGCAGGAGAATAGGCGCCCATGCCGCCGGTATTGGGCCCGGTGTCCCCGTCGCCGACGCGCTTGTGATCCTGCGCGCTGCCGAAGCTTGCGATGCTGGTGCCGTCCGACAGGACGAAGAGGCTCGCCTCCTCACCCTCCAGGAACTCCTCGATCACCGCTTCCGCCGGTCCGCCGGTGAACAGCGCGGCGATCGCCGCCTCCGCCTCGGCGCGGGTCATCGCCACCACCACGCCCTTGCCGGCCGCCAGCCCGTCCGCCTTGATGACGCAGCGCAGCTGCTCGCCGTCCGCGAAATCGTCCAGGCAGGCAAGCGCCCCGTCCTTGGACGTCACACGGAAATAGCGCGCCGTCGGAATGCCGACGCGCGCGCACAGATCTTTGGTGAAGCCCTTGGATCCCTCCAGCTTCGCCGCCTCGCGCCCGGGTCCGAACACCGGCACGCCGACGGTGCGGATATTGTCGGCCAGTCCTTCGACCAGCGGCGCCTCGGGGCCGACCACGACCAGCCCGATCTGGTGCCGCCGGATGAAGTCGATCACCGCGCGGTGATCCGACACGTTCAGGTCCGGAACCGTCGCATGCTGCGCGATGCCGGGGTTGCCGGGCGCGGCATAGAGCGTATCTATGCGTTCAGATTGCGCGAGTTTCCATGCCAGAGCGTGCTCGCGCCCGCCCGATCCGATCAGCAGGACGTTCATGCCCGACCCCTTTTTCGACGTTTCCGCGCGGCTGGTAGCGGACCCGACCCCCGGGGACAACGCCGCCGCCATGTCGGTGGGCGAGCTTTCGTCCCGGCTCAAGCGGGTGGTGGAGGGCGAATTCAGCCATGTCCGCCTGCGCGGCGAGATTTCCGGCTACAAGCGGGTCGCCTCCGGCCATTGCTATCTCTGCCTGAAGGACGACGCTGCCGTGATCGACGGCGTCATCTGGAAGGGGCAGGCGGCTGGCCTCGCCTTTCGCCCCGAGGACGGGATCGAGGTGGTCGCGACCGGCCGCCTCACCACCTATCCCGGCCGATCCAAATATCAGATCATCATTGAACGCATGGAGCTGGCCGGCGCCGGCGCGCTCATGGCGCTGCTGGAGCGCAACAAGGCCCGCTTCGATGCCGAGGGCCTGTTCGCCAAGTCAAAGGCGCGTGCGCCGCTCCCGTTCATGCCACGCCGCATCGGCGTCGTCACCTCGCCCACCGGCGCCGTGATCCGCGACATCCTTCACCGGCTGGAGGATCGCTGCCCCAGCCACGTGCTGGTCTGGCCGGTGAAGGTGCAGGGCGATGGTGCCGCGAACGAAGTGGCCGCCGCGGTGCGGGGCTTTGACGCCTTGCCCGATCACCTTCGCCCCGATCTCGTCATCGTGGCGCGGGGCGGCGGCTCGATCGAGGATCTCTGGGCGTTCAACGAGGAGGCGGTGGTGCGCGCCGTCGCCGCCTGTTCGATCCCGATCATCTCCGCCGTCGGGCACGAGACCGACACCACCCTTTGCGACCACGCCGCCGACCTGCGCGCGCCGACGCCGACTGCGGCGGCGGAGCTGGCGGTGCCGGTGCTGGCCGATCTGCGCTTCACTGTTGGCGCGCACGGGCAGCGGATCGAGCGCTGCGCGCGGCGCTATGTCGAACGCGGGCGCGAGCGGCTGGACGCGATGGCGCGGCTGCTGCCCAGCCGCGATCGCCTGCTCGGCCCCCAGCGGCAGCGCGTGGACGATCTTGGCGCGCGGCTTGATCGTGGCCTCGAACGGCGCGTCGTGCGGGCGCGCGGCGAACTTGACCGCACCGGCGCGGTGCTGCGCCCCGCTTTGCTCCAGCGCCGGCTGGAAGGCGCGCGTCAGCGGCTGGAGGATCTCGGCCGGCTGCTCGCCTCGGTCGATCCCGATGCGCCGCTTGCCCGCGGCTATGCCCGCGTGACCGATCGCGCCGGCGCGACGCTGACCAGCGCGGCGGCTGCCAGGGCGGCGGGCGCGCTGACGCTGAAGTTTGCTGACGGCGCCGTGGAGACAAAGGTTGAGGGCGCTCGTGCGCGCTCCTACTCCCCGGCGAAACCCGAACAGCCGACGCTGCTTTAGGAAGGTTGAATATGTTGATGTCGAAAACCGATCGCCCTGCGCGGATCCACTACATGGCCAATGGCTTTCGTGTGCTCACCCCCGGCGATCATGTGGTCTGCGGCGTGAGCGGCGCGCGCATTGCGATCGAGGATCTGCGCTATTGGGACGTTGCCACGCAGCGCGCCTTTGCCAGCGCGGCCTTGTCGGCGGAGGCGATGGCGCCGCAATGAAGCCGGCCGTGCCGGCAGCATTGCTCCCGCTCGTCCTTGCCGCTTGCGTCGCGCCGGCGGCGAGCGCGCCCGAACCGCTGCCGGCCGTGCGGTCGGCGCCGGTCGCGCCCCCTGCGCCGGCACCCGCTCCGCTCCCGCCCCCGCGTTTCGCAATCAGCGGCACCGCCAGTCAGGGCGGCCTGATGCTCGGCACTGCGCCTGTTGGAACGGTGGAACTGCTGAAGGACGGCACGCCCGTCACGATTGCCGCCGACCGCCGCTTCGTGATCGCGTTCGACCGCGACGCCGGCCCCGCATCGGTGCTGACGGCGCGCCTCAGTGATGGCCGGACCGCGACTCACCATCTGTCGGTGGCCCCGCGTGCGTGGCGCATCGAACGGCTGGATCGTGTCGCAAAATATCCCGTGCCCAGCGCGGATTTCCAGCGCCGCCGTCCGGCCGAACTTGCCCAGATAGAGGCCGCGCGAGGCCGGATGGAGGCCGCGGAAGGCTGGCGTCAGCGCATCATCTGGCCGGTGACGGGCCGGATCTCCGGCCTGTTCGGGGCGCAGCGCATTTATCGCGGGGAGCCCGGCTCCTACCATTCGGGCGTCGACGTGGCGCGTCCCACCGGAACGCCGGTCGTGGCGCCGGCGGACGGCGTGGTGGTTCTCGCCGCCGACGCGCCCTTCACGCTGGAGGGCAATCTGCTGATCATCGACCACGGCATGGGCCTGAACAGCGCCTTTCTTCACCTGTCGCGCATCGACGTGCCGGTTGGCACGCGCGTTCGTCAGGGGCAGGTGGTCGGTGCGATCGGCGCCACCGGCCGGGCCTCGGGGCCGCACCTCCACTGGGCGATGAAGTGGAAGGATGCCCGGATCGACCCGCTGCTGATCGCCGACCCGATGCCTGATTGATCAGGCCAGCCGCGCCTCTGCTTCCATGCAGGCGCAGCCGTCCTGATCCGTCGTCCACAGCGACACTTGCCCTTCGCCCGCAAGGTTCAGCGCCGCCGCGCGATCCACGAACAACGGCCGCGCGCCACGGAAGGAAAAGTGCGTCAGCCGCGCGCCCGGGCGGCTGCGCAGCAGGTGATCGGCCAGCAGCATCGCTTGATATGGCCCATGCACCACCAGGTCCGGGTACAGTTCCTCCGTCACCGCATATGGGCGGTCGTAATGGATGCGGTGCGCGTTGAAGGTCAGCGCCGAGAAACGGAACAGCGCGGTCGCATCGAACCGCACCTCTCGCCGCGCCTCCGCCATGCGCGGATCGGCGGGCGCTCTTGGCGGCGTGCCGTTGCCTGCTCCGCGAAACACCAGATCCTGCTCTTCGACCACCGCGATCGCGCCATCCACGGTGATGTCATGCCGCACCGTCACGAAGGTTAGCTGCCCGGATCGCCCGTCCTTCACCTTCACGTCGGTGACGATGCTGCGCCGCGTGGCCTGCGCGCCGATCGGCAAGGGCGCGTGAAAGCTGAGCCGCCCGCCCGCCCACATGCGGCGCGGTGCCTCGATCGGCGGCAGGACGGCGCCGCGCGCGGGATGCCCGTCCACGCCGATCGTGGATTGCGGCGCTTCGGGCAGGAAGAACAACCAATGCGCCAGCGGCGGCAGTTCGCCACCGGGCCAATGCGCACCGTCATGATCGAACAGGGCGGCCAGCCGGCGCAGCGGCGCCGCGACCAGATCGTCCTGCTGCTCGGTCGCGACCGGCGACCAGCCCTCGATATGCTCCATTCCCCTCGCTCCCGCTTTTTGTCCGTCCTGCCGTAATGCCGAGATCCTGGTCCGTCACCCTGCCCGGCTGACGGGCGCGCAGCGGTTGAACCTCCAACCCAGCCGCAGCGTTACCGGCACATGGCTGGCACATTGATCCACCCTGTGTCGCGGGTCGGCGCCGCCGCTCCGATTCATCACCGCGCGCGTGCGACGATCCGGCTGGGCAAGCGCCACCGGATGGACGCGCGGATCGAGGTGACGAGCGGCGGGCTGCTCGCGATCGGCGGGCTCGTTTCCTCGATTCTCCTGTCCACCGCCGTTCTGGTCCATGTGGCGGTGCGGGACGGCGGTAAGGCGCACAATCAGCGCTAGGCGAACGTAATACGGCTGGCTTATATCGGGACAAACTTCAGGAGAGACCCCGATGGCGACTGCGCCGGCCATGACAAATCCGCCTCCCTTCCGCCGCCTGCCGCAGAAGGGGCCGGACATTTCCGTCGAGCATCGCCCGGATGGCGCCATCCTCGTCAGTTCGAACCACGCCATGGGCACGCCGGCCCGCTCGATCCCGCACGTGATGGCCGAGAAGGCGGCGCTTCATCCCGATCGCCCGTGGCTGATGCAGCGCGCACCGGGCCATGGCCCGTGGCAGGGCGTCACCTATGGCGAGGGAAAGAAGGCCGCGGACAGCGTTGCGCAATGGCTGCTCGATCGCGGGCTCGGCGCCGGCGATGCCGTGATGTGCATCAGCGGCAATTCGGTGGCGCATGGCATCCTGATGCTTGGCTGCTTCACCGCCGGTGTGCCGATCGCACCGCTCAGCCCGGCCTACAGCCTGGTTTCCACCGATCACGCGAAGCTGAAGCATTGCTTCAACACCGTGCGCCCGCGCATCGTCTTCGCCGAAAACTCGGAAACGTTTGCCCGCGCGTTCGAAACGCTGCGGGAGCTTGATCCCTCGCTCACCTTTGTCACCATTGACGGCGGCGCTGGCACCATTCCCTTTGCCGAGTTGACCGGCACCGTCGCCACGCCGGCGGTGGATGCGGCGCGTGAGGCGCTGACCCATGACACGGTCGGCAAATACCTTTTCACCTCCGGCTCCACAGGCATGCCAAAGGGCGTGCCGCAGCATCAGGGCATGTTCGTGAACCTGATCGCCGCGTCCGAGGGGCTGCGCGACGATCCCGATCCCGTTGATCACCCGATCTCGCTCGATTGGATGCCGTGGAATCACATCTCGGCCGGCACGATCCACTTCAACGCCAATATCGCCGGCGGCGGCACGCTCTACATCGACGAGGGCAAGCCGGTACCGGGTCTGTTCGAAACGACCATCGCCAACCTGCGCGAGGTTTCGCCGATGAGCTTCGGCTCCGCGCCGGTCGCCTTCGCCATGCTGGCCGATGCGATGGAGCGCGATGCGACGCTCAGGCAGGCGTTCTTCAAGAACCTGCGCGGCATGGGCTATGGTGGCGCGACACTTTCCGATGACCTGTATGATCGCATGCAGGCGCTGGCGGTTGCCGAAACGGGCGAGCGCATGCCCTTCACCACCATGTATGGCGCGACCGAGACGCTGGGCGTCACCGTGGTCCATTGGGCGTCGGAGCGCGTCGGCCTGATCGGGCTTCCGCTGCCGGGATCGACGCTGAAGCTGGTGCCCAACGGCGCCAAGCTGGAGGTGCGCGTAAAGGGCCCGACCGTCACCACCGGCTATCACAACGATCCCGAAAAGACCGCCGCTGCCTTCGACGAGGAAGGCTATTACATGCTGGGTGACGCGGCGAAGTTCCTCGATCCCGATCGGCCGGAACTCGGCCTCGTGTTCGACGGGCGCGTCACGGAGGATTTCAAGCTGTCCACCGGCACCTGGGTGTCGGTCGGCACGCTTCGCCCCGATATCTGCGCCGCCTGCTCGCCGTACATCCAGGATGTGGTGATCGCCGGTCAGGACAAGCCGTTCATCGCCGTCCTCGCCTGGCCCTCCCCCGCAGCGTTGCAGACCCTGGCGGAGGCAGCGCCCGGCTCTGATCCGATCCCGGCGCTGGAGGGACTGGTGAAGGAGAGGCTGGAGGCGTTCAACGCCACCGCCGGCGGCTCGTCACGCCGCGTCCGCCGCTTCGCCGTGCTGCGCACGCCGCCGTCGATCGACGCGGGCGAAATCACCGACAAGGGCTATGTGAACCAGCGCGCCACGCTCACCGCCCGCGACGACGTGGTGAAGGCGCTGTTCGCGGACGAGCTCAGCGACGGCGTGATCGAGGTGGAGGCGTAAGGCCGAAACCACCCGTTCGCCCTGAGCCTGTCGAAGGGCGTGCCACGCCCATGTGCTTCGACGGGCTCAACACAAACGGGGGAGGACTGCTCCGCTCACCCCTCCAGCCACCCGTCATTCCCGCGAAGGCGGGAATCCTAAGCGCTGACGTCGCAAGCCCATCGTACCGACAGCGCCCATGGATCCCCGCCTCCGCGGGGATGACGGACTTGTGTGGGAACGCCTACCCCGCTCAGAACAACCCGAGCGCCGCGACCTCTTCCTTTGACAGGTCGATGCCGAACATCATGCTCAGGCGCATGCGATAGACGCGTGGATCCTCGATCACCGCCGCCGTTTCCTCTTCGCCCGCCCGCCGGCGATATTGCCGGTCGGTCAGCGTGGCGAAACCGTGCGGCAGGACGATGCTCACCACCTTCAGCGTGGTAAAGCGGGTGTCCGGCGCAGTGGAGGTCCAGCGGTTCGACACCTCCAGATCCGCCGGCCATATGGTATCGGTCGTGAAGCTGTACTGCGGCTGGTATCCCTCGCCCCCGCCCCGTCCATCCGTCGTGGCGCTATGTCCGTCGCGCAGCAGCATCCAGCCATGCGCGGCCTCACGCACCAGCCGGAACGTCGCGCCATCGGGCGCCACGGCTTCCGCGCCCTCCACCAGCGGCATGGGCGGCGTATAGCTGCCGCCAAAGCCCGGATCGGCGATCCATTCTTCCCCATCGATCGTGACGAGGCTCAGCGTATGCGTCTTGGGCGGCACGTCGCCGCCGTTGAGCCACACCCGCGCCAACAGCGGCCGCGCCTCGAAGCCCAGCGCTGCCAGCGCGTCGAGGAACAGCCGGTTATGCTCGAAGCAATAGCCGCCACGCCCGCCGACGACGAGCTTACCGAATACCGCATCCGACGAGATGTTGATCCCGCGTCCCAGCGCGACGTCGAGATTCTCGAATGGAATCGCCAGCCGGTGCGCTCTCTGCACGGCGGCAAGCCCGTGATGGTCGACCGTCACGCGCGCCGGCAGGCGGATACGCTCCAGATAGGCCGGCAGGTTGAAAGGCACGCTCATGCGGCAAACGCCTCCGCCTCGAGCGCATAGAGCGCCGCCGCGGGCGCTTCGGCTGCGGCGCGCAAGCCCAGCGCCTCCGGCACGATCTGGTCGAGGTAGAAGGCGACCACCGCTTTCTTCGCTCGCCCAAACGCATCGTCGCCAGCCGCCGCTGCCTCGCGCTCCAGCAGCCAGCCGCAGGTCGCGACCGACAGCATGGTCAGGAAGGGATAGCTCGCCGCCAGCCGATCATCCGCGTCCGCCGTCTGCAAGCGCCGGCCGACCGAGTCACACGCGGCCACCAGCTCGCCGAGCGCCGGATGCGCCGCCCCACGCAGATCCTCGATCAGCGTCGCGAACGCCGCGCCGTTGGACAACGACAGCTTGCGCCCTACCAGGTCTGCCGCCTGAATGCCGTTGGTGCCTTCATAGATCGGAGTGATCCGCGCATCGCGGAAGAACTGCGCCGCGCCCGTCTCTTCGATATATCCCATGCCGCCGTGCACCTGCACGCCGATGCTGGCGACTTCATTGCCAAGGTCGGTGCCATGCGCCTTGGCGAGCGGAGTGGCGATCTCCAGCCGGTCGCGCGCCGACGCGTCGCCCATGGTCGCACGATCCACCTGGCCGGCGGCATAATAGACCAAGGCGCGCGCCGCCTGCGTCTGCGCCTTCATCCGCATCAACATGCGGCGGACGTCGGGATGCTCGATGATGGCCGCGGCCTTGCCCTCGCGCGCGCCCTGGACGCGCTCGCGGGCATATTCCACCGCCTTCTGCGTCGCCGCCTCGGCCACCTGCACGCCCTGAAGCCCGACGTTGAGGCGGGCGTTGTTCATCATCGTGAACATGGCGCGCATCCCGCCGAACTCGGGACCGATCAGCTCGCCGACGCAATCGTCATGGTCGCCGAAGGAGAGCACGCAGGTCGGCGAGGCATGCAGCCCCATCTTGTGCTCGATCGACACCACGCGAACGTCGTTCGGCGTGCCGTCGCTGCGCACCTTGGGCACCAGGAACAGCGAGATCCCCTTGGTCCCCTTGGGCGCATCCGGCGTGCGGGCAAGCACGAGGTGGACGATATTGTCGGCGAGGTCATGGTCACCGAACGAGATGAAGATCTTGGTGCCCTTGATCGAGAAGGTGCCATCGCCGCGCGGCGTAGCGGTTGCGCGCAGCGCGCCGACATCGCTGCCCGCCTGCGGCTCGGTCAGGTTCATCGTGCCGGTCCATTCGCCCGTCGCGAGCTTGGGCAGCCAGGTCGCCTGCTGCTCGGGCGTGCCGTGGTGCTGCAGCGCCTCGATCGCGCCCACCGACAGGATCGGCGCCAGCGCGAAGCCCATGTTGGCGCTGCCCAGCGTCTCCAGCACGGCGCATTGCACCGCGAACGGCAGGCCCTGCCCGCCGAACTCCTCGGGCACGCCGATCGTCCCCCAGCCGCCCTCGACATACGTGCGATATGCCTCGCGATACCCTTGCGGCATTACCACGCCGTCCGGCGTCCACTTGGCGCCGACCGTGTCGCCCGCCCGCGCCAGCGGTGCCCATTCGCCTTCCGCCAATTGCCCGATTCCCTCAAGCACCGCGTCGATCACGTCGGGGCTGGCGGCAGCGTAGCGATCCGTAGCGGCAAGCTCGTCGATCCGCACGATTTGCTCGAGCACGAACCGCTGCTCGGCGATCGGGGCAGTGTAAGGCATGTTCTTCTCCAGTCTCGCGCCGCTATACCGTCCGGCGATGACGGCTCAAATCCCTCGAATCCTGAACTTCGGCGACGCCGCGATCGCGGAGGCGGCGGCGCTGATCCAGGCGGGCGGGATCGTCGCCGTGCCGACCGAGACGGTATATGGGCTTGCCGCGGACGCGACCAATGCCGATGCGGTCGCGCGCATCTATGCCGCCAAGGGGCGTCCCAGCTTCAACCCGTTGATCGTCCACCTGCCCGATCTCCAGGCGGCGGAGCGAATCGCGCATGTCGACGCTGCCGCGCGCGCC
Source organism: Sphingomonas sp. CCH5-D11 (assembly GCF_001557395.1). Taxonomy (NCBI): domain Bacteria; kingdom Pseudomonadati; phylum Pseudomonadota; class Alphaproteobacteria; order Sphingomonadales; family Sphingomonadaceae; genus Sphingomonas; species Sphingomonas sp. CCH5-D11. The sequence continues at coordinate 9,782 of NZ_LSKH01000063.1, forward strand.
TTGGCGCAGCGCTGGTGGCCCGGCCCGCTCACCCTCGTCCTGCCGCTCCGCCCTGATACGGGCATCGCCGGCCTGGTCACCGCCGGCCTCGATACGATCGCGCTCCGCGTCCCGGCGCACCGCGCGATGCAGGCGCTGCTCAGCGCATCGGGCCGCCCGCTCGCCGCTCCGTCCGCCAACGCCAGCAACGCGATCAGCCCCACGCGTGCGGCGCATGTCGCCGCCAGCCTGGGGAGCCGCGTGCCGCTGATCCTGGACGATGGCCCGACCACCGCTGGCCTCGAGTCCACCATTGTGGGCTTCGGGGCCGGAAGCGGCGCGATCCTGCGCCCCGGCCCGATCACCGCCGACCAACTCGGCCTGCCCGCCGCGCCCAAGGACGACCGCATCACCGCGCCCGGCCAGCTCGCCACGCACTATGCGCCCGCCAAGCCGCTTCGCTTGGACGCGCGTGAACGTCAGGGCGACGAATGGCTGATCGGTTTCGGCGCCATCACGGGAGACGACACGCTGTCGGCCGCCGGCGATCCGGTCGAGGCCGCCGCCCGCCTCTTTGATGCGCTCCACCGCGCCGACGCGGCCCAGCCGCCGCGCATCGCCATCGCGCCGGTGCCCGGCGAGGGCATCGGCGAAGCGATCAACGATCGTCTGCGCCGCGCCGCACACCGCTAGGTTCAGGCAAGCCGGTACGGCGACGGATCGCCACGCTCGGCCACCAGTTGCGTCCGCGCTTTCGCAGCGCTCTGGCGGTAGTCCAGCTCCAGCGCCTCGAATGCCAGACCCCGTGCCTGTGCCAGTTCCGCGACGATCATGGCGTCATCCGCCCGAACGATGCGTGCGACCAGCGCCTCTGGCTCCGCCCCGATCCGCGCCGCCAGCAAGCGCATCGTCCGCGCCCGCAGCCGGAACTCGAAATCCACCAGCCGCGCGGTCTCGACCTCCGCCTTTTTCAGCAGCGCCGCGCGGAGGTCGAACGTCATGGCGTCAGGCGGCGACCGTCGCCGCTTTGGACCGCGCCGCGAAGCTCTTGCGCAGCTTCTGCAGCTTGGGCGGGATCACCGCCAGGCAATACGGGTTCCGCTGCCCTTCACCGTCCCAATAATCCTGGTGATAATCCTCCGCCGGATAATATTCGTCGGCCTGCTCGATCGTGGTGACGATCGGCTTGTCATGGTCGGCCTGCGCCCGGGCGATCGCCTGGTTTGCCTGCTCTTCCTGCATCACCGTCATCGGGAAGATGGCCGAGCGATATTGCGTGCCCACGTCGTTGCCCTGGCGGTTCAGCTGCGTCGGATCATGCGTGGCGAAGAAGATGTCGAGCAGGTCGGCATAGCTCACCTGCTCCGGATCGAAGCCGACACGGATCGCCTCGGCATGGCCAGTGTCGCCGCCGCAGACCTGCTTGTAGGTCGGATTGGGCACCGTGCCGCCGATATAGATGCTCTCGACGCTCTCGACGCCGATCACGTCCTTGAACACGGCCTCGGTGCACCAGAAGCAGCCACCGGCCAGCGTCGCATATTCGGTCATGGGGAAGGTCTCCTTTGCCGCTTATGTAGGAAGCCGCTAGGGCGCGCGCAAAGGAGCACACGCATGGCAGCATTCGACGGCAAGGTGATGGTAACGGGCGGGGCCGGGTACATCGGCAGCCATGCGGTGCTGGCGCTGCTCGATGCCGGTTACCAGGTGGTGGTGATCGACAATCTCGTGACCGGCTTCGATTGGGCCGTCGACCCGCGCGCCGCCTTCGTCAACATCGCCGTCGAGGATGCTGGCGTGCGCGACGTGATCCGCGAACATGGCGTGCAGGCGATCATGCACTTCGCCGGCTCGGTCGTGGTGCCGGAGTCGGTCAGCGACCCGCTCAAATATTATCGCAACAACACCGCCGCGACGCGCAGCCTGATCGAAAGCGCGGTGGCGGAAGGCGTGCCGCACTTCATCTTCTCGTCGACTGCGGCGACCTACGGCAACCCGACCAAGGTTCCGATCACCGAGGGCGATCCGCAGGCGCCGATCAACCCCTATGGCATGTCGAAGCTGATGACCGAGGCGATGCTGCGCGATGTGTCGGCGGCGCATCCGATGAACTATGGCGCGCTGCGCTATTTCAATGTCGCCGGCGCCGATCCTGAGGGGCGCAGTGGCCAGTCCACCGTTGGTGCGACGCACCTCATCAAGATCGCGGTCGAGGCGGCGACCGGCAAGCGCCCGGCCGTCGGCGTGTTCGGCACCGATTTCGCCACCCGCGACGGCACCGGCGTGCGCGATTACATCCACGTCTCCGACCTCGCCGACGCGCATGTCGCCGCCTTGAAGCAGCTGATCGCCGCGCCGGCCGAAAGCTTCACCTTCAACTGCGGCTACGGCCGCGGCTTCTCGGTCCTCGAAGTGCTCGACGCGGTCGATCGCGTCACCAACATGACGATCGAGCGCCGCATCGAGGGCCGCCGCGCCGGCGACCCGGCCGAGCTGGTGGCGGACAATAGCGCGATCCTCGCCGCGCTCGACTGGCAGCCGAAGCGCGCCGATCTCGACGGCATCGTGCGCGATGCGCTCGCCTGGGAACGCAAGCTGGCGGAGATGGGCAAGTGAGGCTGCGCTCGCTCCTGTTCGTCCCCGGCGACCGTCCGGAACGCTTCCCCAAGGCAGTCGCGACCGGCGCCGACGCGCTGATCCTCGATCTCGAGGACGCCGTCGCCCCCAATCGCAAGGCCGAGGCACGCGCCGCCGTCCGCGCCTGGATCGAGGCGCCGCGCGATGGCGGCCCGGCGATCTTCGTGCGCATCAACCCGATCGACAGCGATGAGGTCGCCGCCGATCTGGAGGCGCTCGCCGGCCTCGCGCTCGACGGCATCGTCCTGCCCAAGGCGGAAGGCGCGTCATCCGTCGACGCCCTCACCGATCGTCTGCCGGGCGATTACGTCATCCTCCCCGTCGCCAGCGAGACGGCAGCGGCGG
>NZ_LSKH01000064.1:0-11653 GCF_001557395.1 Sphingomonas sp. CCH5-D11
AAGAGGCTTTTGCGGAGGCCGATGACTGAAGACATTTCGGACGACTTCAGCACTGTGTGTGTTCGCTTGGCCGATCAACGCTTGCCGCGCAGTGCCCGCAAGTCGATGTCGAGGCGTTTCACGCGATAGTAGAACGTCTTGCGCGGCAGCCCGAGACGCTCGATCGCCAGTGCGATCTCGCCGTCTGCCGCCGTTACCGCATCAATGATCGCGGCGCGCTCGAAGGCGTCGAGGCGGGCGGGTAACGGGTCCATGGGGGCGATGTCATCCTGCCCGACCTCGTCTTCGAGGCCGAGGCAGATGCGCTCTGCGGCCTTCTGCAATTCGAGCACGTTGCCCGGCCAGTCACGCGCGGCGAGGCGGTGGGCATGGTCGGCAAGCGGGGGCAGGGGAACACGATGCTGCGCCGCGGCGATTGCCGCGAAGTGGGCGAAGAGCAGCGGGATGTCGGTGGTGCGCTCAGCGAGTGGCGGCATGCGAACGGGCACGCCTGCGAGCAGGTGGAACAGCGCCGGCGAGACAGTGTCGCGCGCGCCCTCGTCCATCGCGGCGATGATGCGGATGTCGACCGCATCGGGATCGCGTGCGTCAAGCGCCACCGCGCGCGTCTCGGCGAGTCGGGCAAGGCGGTGCTGGAGGTCGGCGCTTGCCATGCCGAGATTGTCGAGGAAGAGCGTGCCACGATCGGCGCGCGCGATCGCGCCGCTGCGCGCGAACAGGTCGCGCTCGACCAGTTCGGGCGCCACTGTCGCGCAATCGATCTTCAGGAACCGGTGGCGCGCTCGACGGCCAGCGCGGTGGACGAGGCGCGCGAAATGCTCGCGCCCGGTGCCGACCTGCCCCTCGATCACCAGATCAAGCGCGGCGTCGGCGAGGATCGGGATCATGGCGCGCAACCGGCGGATCGCGGGAGCGTCGCCGATCAGCGCGTCGTCGCCGGGGGTTTCGGCAGCGATGCGCAGTCGGCGGTTCTCCAGCGCGAGGCGACGCGCCGTGGCGGCGCGCGAGACCGCCGCAACCAGAGCCTCAGGGTCGAACGGCTTGGTGAGGAAATCCCACGCGCCAGCCTTGATCGCGTCGACCGCCATCGTGACGTCGCCATGGCCGGTGATCAGTATGACCGGCAGCTCGGCGTCGCGCGCGGCGAGCGTGCGAAACAATTCGATGCCTGACATGCCGGGCATGCGCACATCGGTGACGACCACGCCCACGAAGTCCGCACCGATCGCGGCAAGGGCGGTTGTTGCATCGGAATAGGCGGTTACGGCGAAACCATGCAGTGTCAGCAATTGCGTGGTGGCGTGGCGCAGGTCGTCGTCATCGTCGACGAGCGCAACCGTGAGCGGCGGCGTGTCAGTCATGCGCGACGCATCGCAATCTCGAAGCAAGCACCGCGTAATGACGGCATCAGGCGTAGTGCGCCGCTCATTTCCTCCATGATGTCCTGTGCAATCGCGAGACCGAGGCCAAGGCCCTGCTGGCGGCTGGTGACGAATGGCGTGAATAGGCGTTCGGCGATCTCGGGCGCGACGCCAGGGCCGTTGTCCGCAACAATGAGCCGAATGGCCCCTTCATCCATGGCGAGCGTCAGGGTGATACGGCGATCATCCTGATTGGCCATCGCTTCAAGCGCGTTCTGCATCAGGATTACCAGCACCTGTTCGAGGCGAACCTTGCCGCCGATGACCGTCATGCCAGGATCGATATCTGGCCGGTCGAGCGTGGCGGCGCGCAGCTGGTCCTTCAGGATTAACACTGCGCCGTCGATCACCTCCGCTATCGCGACGGGGCGCAGTTCGTCGCTGCGCCGTCGGGCGAAGCCGCGCAGCTGCGCCGTCACCGCACCGATTCGGTCCGCGAGGCGGGCGATCGCGGAAAGGTTGCCGCGCACCTCATCAATCGCGCCGCGGCCGAGCAGGATATCGCTGCTCTGCGCATAAGTGCGGATCGCGGCGACCGGCTGTGCGGTCTCATGCGCGACGCTGGCGGTGATCTGGCCGAGCGAGGCGAGACGGTTCGCCTGGCGCAGCGCCTCGCGCAGGTCGGCGGCGCGCGCCTCGCTGTCAGCGCGCTCGGTCATTTCGCGGCGTAGCGCGGCAGTGCGCTCGGCGACCGCCTCCTCCAGCTCGGCAGTGCGGCGGCGGGCGAGTGTGGCGCGCTGGCGCAAGGCAAAGGCAAAGGCGGCGAGTGCGAACGTCACCATCGCGACGATCAGCGCGGTGGCACGACGGGCGCTTGCGACCTCGGCATCAACCGGGTGGAGCAAAGTCAGGCGCCAGCCGCGCTGCGCCACGGGCACATCCTGCGCCACATAAGTCGCGCCCGCCCCGCGTAGCCGCCCATCGGCGATCGGGCGGAGCGGGAGCGGGGCGAGTGCGGCGGCGGGGACGCGCGTTTCGGCGCGGATGCGAGCCTTGTCGGCAGTTCGAAGCGGGCCACTGGCGGCGAAGCGCCATTCGGGGCGGCTGGTCGCGAAGACGACTCCGAGCGGGTTGCGGACGATCGAAATGCCGCCGGCGCGTGCCCATTCGCGCTCGATCCGGTCGAACTCCAGCTTCACCACGATCACGCCGCGACTGACCGTACGGCGCGCGAGATACAGGCCGGGGCGATGGCTGATCGTGCCCATCGCATATTGGCTGCCCGCGCCAGTCGCCTGCGCTTCGCGAAAATAGGGGCGGAAGCGATAGTCGTTGCCAACGAAGCTGCTTGCCGTGCGCCAGTTGCTCGCCGCAATGGCTATTCCTTCGGGCGAGACGACATAGATAGCGGGCGCGCCGGTTTCGCCAGCCAGCGCCTCCAGCTTGCGATTCAGCGCGGTGCGCGCATCAGGCGCACCAGCGATGGCGGCAACGACGTCTCGATCATCGGCCAGCGCGAGCGGCAGCAAGCGAAAGCGGGCAAGTTCGCTATCAAGCAGCACCGCGCGCAGCCGCGCATCAATTGCCGCCTGGGCGCGCAATGCCGCAAGCGTCCGACGCTCGGCGAGCTGCCCACCGAGCAGCGCCAGCGCGACGACCAGCACGATCGTGCCGATCGCCCAGCGCAGCCCACTTGATCGCCAATTGACGCTCATCCGCCCGCCCATAGCCGCTGAGGTTTCATATGCAACTTTTTGCACTTTTCCGATCAGGCATGTGTCGAAATCTGCCCTAAGCGTCCGCTCTGATCTTTGCTAAGGCAGCAAGAAAGCCGCCATTACAAGGGTTTAAGCGAAAGTACGAAATCGTGCCCGCCCGCATGTCGGCCGCGAGCAAAATTCTTGAATCCCAACCGCCCGTGAAGAGGCCGGACGGATTCGTCCCGCAGCGAGAGGATTTGAAAGCCCATGATCACAACGACCGAACTCTCGACGACACCCCCCGCGGCGAAAGGCTGGTACCAGCACCTCTATGTGCAGGTGCTGGTGGCGATCGTCGCGGGCGTGCTGCTCGGCCATTTCGCGCCCGCCACCGGCGAGGCGATGAAGCCGCTTGGCGACGCCTTCATCAAGCTGGTGAAGATGATCATCGCGCCGGTGATCTTTCTCACTATCGTCAGCGGTATCGCGGGGATGCGCGATCTCGCCGCGGTCGGCCGTGTGGCGGGCAAGGCATTCGCCTACTTCCTGTTCTTCTCGACGCTGGCGCTGATCGTCGGGCTGGTGGTCGCCAATGTCGTGCAGCCGGGCGCGGGGCTGAACATCGATCCGGCCTCGCTCGATACCAGCAAGGTCTCCGATTTTGCCGCCAAGGCACATGAGACGACGCTGACCGGCTTCCTGGTCGGCATCATCCCGGACACGTTCCTCTCGGCGCTGACCGAAGGCAACATCCTCCAGACGCTGTTCGTCGCGGTGCTGTTCGGCATCGGCCTGGCGATCGTCGGCGAGCGGGCGGAACGCGTTACGACGGCGCTGGAGCAGGTGTCGCTCGTCGTGTTCAAGGTCGTCGCGATCCTAATGAAGGCAGCCCCGATTGGTGCGTTCGGCGCGATGGCCTTCACGATCGGCAAATATGGCGTCGGCACGCTCGCCAATCTCGCGATGCTGGTCGGCACCTTTTATCTGACCTCTATTCTGTTCGTGGTCGTGGTGCTGGGGCTGGTCGCACGCTGGGCGGGCTTCTCGATCTTTTCCCTGATCGCTTACTTGAAGGCTGAACTGCTGCTGGTGCTCGGCACCTCCAGCTCGGAAAGCGCGCTGCCTAGCCTGATCGAGAAGATGGAACGCGCAGGCTGCCCCAAATCGGTCGTCGGCCTCGTCGTGCCGACCGGCTATTCATTCAACCTCGACGGCACCAACATCTACATGACGCTGGCGGCATTATTCATCGCGCAGGCGTGCAACGTGGATCTCACGCTGGGGCAGCAATTGCTGCTGCTCGGCGTCGCGATGCTCTCGTCCAAGGGTGCGGCCGGGGTGACCGGCGCAGGATTCATCACCCTCGCGGCGACGCTGTCGATTGTGCCGAGCGTACCGGTGGCGGGGATGGCGCTGATCCTGGGCGTGGACCGCTTCATGTCGGAATGCCGCAGCCTCACCAACTTCATCGGCAATGCGGTGGCGACCATCGTCGTGGCGCGCTGGGAGGGGCGGCTCGACAGCGAGCAACTGCGTCGCGCGCTCGCCGGGGAAGCAACGCCCGTCGATCAACTCTCGGCCGATGCCGTCCCGGCCGCGTGAAAGTTCGTACCATGATGTATCGTTTCGGCGCGTTCCTGCCGCCCCTCCTGCTTGCGACGGCCGCCACGGCGCAGACCGCGGCCTCACCGGCTGCCAACGAATATCCTGCCGCTGCGGCGGGCGACGGGGCGACCACCAACGGCTACAACCTGTCGCGCTGGGCCGAGGACTGGCGCGTGATGCAGGATCCCGCCAAGCGCGACGATCCGCTGGACCGGCTGAAATTCCTGCCGCTCGATGACGATGGCGACGTCTATCTGACGCTCTCGGGAGAGGCGCGGCTTCGCGTCAACATGACGAGCAACCCGAACCTGCGCGAAACCTCGCACCAGCGGCAGGACATCACGCGGCTGGTGGGCGGGGCGGACCTGCACGTCGGGCCGCATCTGCGCCTATACGGAGAAGTGGCACATGGCGGGATCGCGGGGCGCAACCTCGGCACTCCCTCGACATCGCTGCGCAACGATCTGGTGTTCCAGCAATATTTCGTCGAGGCGAAGGGCGATGTGGCGGGCGTCGCGCTCGGTGCACGCTACGGGCGGCAGGAATTTACCGACGGATCGAACCTGCTCACGTCGCAACGCGACAACAATACAATCCGTTATACGCTGAACGGTGTGCGCGCCTGGGCGCGGACCAGTCATTTCCGTGTCGATCTGTTCGACTTGAAGCCGACTGCCTATGGCGATCTCGGCGTGGATGACGACGTCAATGATCCCGCGCGGCGCTTTTCGGGCGTGACTCTGGGCGCGGTGCTGCCGTCCACTCTGTTCGGTGGTTCGAAGCTGTATTTCGACCCGTTTTTCTGGCGACGACGCAATGACGTAGGCGCCTGGGGCGGGCGGATCGGGCCGGCGACGCGCTTCTACGGCGGCGCGCGTCTGTGGGGCGATGTCGGGCCGCTCGCGCTCGACTGGACCGTCAACCATCAATGGGGCCATTATCGCGACCAGCAGATCGATGCGTGGCAGGCATTCATCGCGCAAACGTATCGTATTGGCGACGGTAGCACCGCGCCGCGCGTCGGCGTTCATGTCGATTATGCCAGCGGGGGCGGGGGCTATGGCGACGGCAAGCTACGCAACGCCTACGCGCCGTTCGGCAACAACATCTATTACAGTTACCAGCTGTCGCTGACGCCCTCGAACCTGATCGCCGTCGCGCCGAACGTCAGCTTTACGCCGGTCGGCAAGGTGCGCGTCACCGCCGAGTATGAACTCGCCTGGCGCGACGATGTGCGCGACGCGATCTATCGCGCCAACGGCCAGCCGTTCGCCGGTACCCAGAACGTGCGCGATCGCAAGACCGCCGATGTCGCGCGACTGCAAGTCATCTGGCCGATCACGCCGCGCCTCTCCTTTACCGGCCGCTACGAGCATCTCGCCGCCGGCCCCGCTTTGACCAACGCCGGCTACCGCAGCTCCGACTTCCTGGCCGGGTGGCTGAGCTTCCGCTTCTGATCCGAAAGGCCTCCTTCATGTCCGACCCCAAGCGCGCGTCCCGTCTACCCCGCTTCACCCGCCGCGGCCTGCTCGGCGGGGCGGCCGTGGTGGGCGGCGCGGCGATGCTACCGCGCTGCTCCACGAGCGCAGGGCCGGCGCGCGACGTGGACGTGTTGCTGATCGGCGGCGGGATCATGAGCGCCACGCTTGGCGTGCTGCTGCGCCAGCTGGAGCCGGGCTGGACGATCGAGATGGTCGAGCGGCTGGACAAGGTCGCGGCGGAAAGCTCGAACGGCTGGAATAATGCCGGCACCGGCCATTCGGCGCTGTGCGAGCTCAACTATACCCCGATGGACGACAAGGGGCAGGTGAGCATCGCCAAGGCAATCGATATCAACGAGCAATTCCAGGTCACCCGCCAGTTCCTCAGCCATCAGGTGAAGGCCGGCGTCCTTGCGAAGCCGCGGACCTTCATCAACTCGACGCCGCATATGAATCTGGTTTGGGGCGAGCAGAATGTCGACTTCTTGCGCAAGCGCCACGCCGCGCTCGGTGCGAGCCCGCTGTTCTCGGGCATGGACTTTACCACCGACGCGGAGACGATCGCGCAATGGGCGCCGCTGATGATGGAGGGCCGCGCCCCCGCAACTCCCGCCACGCCTTTCGCCGCGACGCGCTCGCCGCTCGGTACCGATGTCGACTGGGGCGAGGTGACTCGGCAGTATATCGCGGCACTTGGCCGCGCCCCGGGTTTTCGGCTCACCACCGGTCATGAGGTGCGTGAGCTGAAACGCCGGTCGGACGGGCGCTGGAGCGTCGTCGCCTATGACGCCAAAGCTGGGACGGATCAGGTAATCAACGCGCGCTTCGTCTTCGCCGGGGCGGGCGGCGGGGCGCTGCCGATCCTGCAGGCGTCTGGCATCCCGGAGGGCGAAGATTATGCCGGCTTCCCCGTCGGCGGCTCGTTCCTCGTTACCGAAAACCCGGCGCTGGCGAACCGTCACCACGCCAAGGTCTATGGCAAGGCCGCAGTCGGCTCGCCCCCGATGTCGGTGCCGCATCTCGATACGCGCTTCTTCGGCGGCAAGCAGACCTTGTTGTTCGGGCCGTTCGCGACCTTCTCGACCAAGTTCCTGAAGGAAGGATCGTATTTCGACCTGCCCAAATCGGTGACGCTCGACAATTTTCGGCCAATGGTGGCGGTGGGCTGGGACGATTTCGACCTCGTCGAATATCTCGCCGGCCAGCTGATGATGTCGCAGGAGGACCGGATGGACGCGCTGCGCGAGTATCTGCCGAACGCCAGAGACGGCGACTGGCGGCTGTGGCAGGCGGGGCAGCGCGTGCAGATCATCAAGCGCGATCCCGCGAAGGGCGGCGTGCTGAAGCTGGGCACTGAAATCGTCGCGTCGAAGGACGGCAGCATCGCCGCGCTGCTGGGGGCATCGCCGGGCGCCTCGACCGCGCCGTCGATCATGCTCGATCTCCTGAAGCGCGTGTTCGGCTCGCAGCTCGCGACCCCGGCGTGGCAGGCGAAGATCCGCACGATCGTGCCGAGCTATGGCATCAAGCTGAACGACGAACCGGCGCTTATGGCGCAAACCTGGGCGGCTACCGCCGATGCGCTGCAACTCGCCATGGCTTCACCGGCGGTGACCACCACCGCGAAGATGCCTTCCATCACTGAGGCTCCGATCAAGCGACAGGCAGATTTGGCGTTGTAACGATTGTTCCATGATGGCCATGCGTCGTGGAATTCGCAGCTATTCCTGCGGGACATACGATCGACCCACATGTCCGCGGCTCGTGCGGTGCGTACTCGGATCGCAGTAGGGCGTCTGCGGACCTCCAGGCCGCCCGAGCGTCCCCAGTGATTATGCGCGCGTTCGTCCGACGTTTTCATGCTCGGCGAACGATGGCGACCGACATGGCGAGTCGCCGCATACGCGCGCTCTGAGTTAACAGTGTGCGTTGGGGGGCGGCCGGTTGTGCCATCTCGTCGCATTTCGAAACTTCGCGGACGGGCGGAGTCGTCGCAGGCTGCACCATGTGCTTCGTCGCAAGGCACAAGCCCTCGCTCGCGGTACACGCTCCGCGGTTTTCGAGTCATTGCTGGTGGTCGACGGCATCGACCGCTGATTTTCCCACAGCGCGCCGCGCGCTAATTTGCCCATCCTGCTCGTTCTGCGAAACTGAGCAGCCTGGCGCGAAAAGCGACAAGGGGGTGGAGGCCCGACCGGGAATCGAACCCGGGTGCAAGGATTTGCAGTCCTCTGCGTCACCACTCCGCCATCGGGCCTCGATGGAAGTGAGGGCGGGCAGATGCGGCGACAGAGCGGGCGTGTCAAGTTTCTACGTTGGCGGCCGTGCCGGCGCGCGATAAAGCGCCACTCTGGATGACAAGTGTATTGCCACAATAAAACAGTCGTGCGACAGGTGAGAAGATGACGATGACGATGGAACGCCAACCGGATTTTGCCGCCATGCGCACAGCGATGGTGGCAAGCCAGCTTCGCACCAATGCGGTATCGGATGCGCGTGTCGTGGCGGCAATGGCCGTGGTCCCGCGTGAGCGGTTCGTGCCTGAGGAAAAGGCGCCTTTTGCCTATCGCGACGATCTGGTCGCACTTGGCGGCGGTCGATCGCTGAACCTGCCGATCGCCACCGGTCGCCTGCTGACCGAGGCGCGCTTGCTGCCGAGCGATCGCGTCCTGCTGATCGGTGCTGCCACGGGCTATACGGCTGCGGTCCTGGCGGAGCTGGTAGCCTCCGTTGTCGCGGTGGAAGTTGATCCGGCGCTCGTCACGCAGGCGCGCGCGGCGCTCGGCACGAGCGATCGGATCGCGATTGTCGAAGGCCCTCTGGAGGCCGGCCACCCCGAAGGCGCCCCCTATGACGTGATGATCATCGATGGCGCCGTGGAGCAGCTTCCCGAGCAACTGGTGGCGCAGGTGCGGACCGGCGGGCGGATCGTTGGTGGCCTCAACGACAATGGAGTGACCAGGCTGGCTACCGGGCGGAGAAGCGAAGGCGGCTTTGCCATGATCGACTTTGCCGATGTCAATTGCTGTCTGTTGCCCGGCTTCGCCAAACCGACACGCTTCACCTTCTGAAAAGAGCCGCAATGACCCGTGTCGCTTCTGCCGCCCTGATTCTTGCGCTGAGTGCATCGCCAGCCCACGCCGACACACTGCGAGAGGCGCTGGCGCGCGCCTATCGTGAAAACCCGACGATCACGGCAAGTCGGGCGCAGCAGCGTGCAGTGGACGAGAATGTACCGATCGCGCGGGCGGCCGGTCGACCGACCGTGTCCACCAACGCGGGGCTGAACGAAAACTACCTGCGCAGCGGCAATTCCTTCACCACGCCGGCACGCGCGGCGCAGGCGCAGCTTGCGCTAAATGTGCCCTTCTATTCGGGCGGCGCCGTTCGCAACTCCGTCCGCGCGGCAGAGACGCGGGTCGAAGCCGGCCAGTTCGGGCTGCGGGGCACGGAGGCGTCGCTGTTCTCCGAAGTGGTCGCAGCGTACAATGACGTGATCCGAGACGAGGCCATCGTCGGACTGAACGCGCAGAACGTCCGCGTGCTGGAAACCAATCTACAGGCGAGCCGCGATCGCTTTCAGGTGGGTGACCTGACGCGCACCGATGTCGCCCAGTCGGAAGCGCGGCTGAGCCTCGCTCGCGCGCAGTTGCAGCGGGTGCAAGCGACGCTGATCGCCAGCCGTGAGAACTACGTCCGGCTGGTCGGCGATGCGCCCGGCACGCTCGCGCCGCCGCCGGCGCTCCCGAATTTGCCGCAGACGGCAGATGGCGCCGTCGATGTGGCGATCCGTGACAATCCCACCCTGCTCGCGGCGCTGAAGCAGCGGGACGCGACCGCCTTTGACGTGCGCGTGGCGCGTGCGAGCCGCCTGCCGACCCTGGGGGTCGGGGCGACCGGAAATTACGTCAATTATCTGGGATCGCTCGGCAGCGGCACCGGGTTGGGTGTCGGGCAATCGGGCACCTCGGCCGGCATCGGGCTGAACGTCAGCCTGCCGATTTTCCAGGGCGGGCGTCCGGCGGCACTGGTGCGTCAGGCACAGGCGACGCGTGCGCAGGCGATCGAAAACGCGACCGCCGCGGAGCGTCAGGTGATCGCCTCGGCCCGGTCTGCGTTCGCTATCTGGCGCTCCTCGCTGGAGGTGATCGCTTCGTCGGAGCAGGCGGTTGCCGCCAACCGGCTCAGCCTGGAAGGCGTTCGGGCGGAGAATAGCGTCGGCAATCGCACGATCCTTGATATCCTCAACGCCGAGCAGGAACTGTTGAACAGCCAGGTGACGCTCGTGACTGCGCGGCGCGACGCTTATGTCGCCGGCTTCGCGTTGCTGGCCGCAATGGGGCAGGCCGAGGCGCAGGACCTGGGGCTCGAGGGCGGGCCGCTGTATAACTCGGCGGAGAACTACAACGCCGTTCGCAACCGCTTCTCCGACTTCGGCGATGGCGAGACGCCAACCGCGATTTCGTCGTCCACCAGCGGCGTCGCGCCCCAGAATGCCACAGTTACGCGTCCGCTCGATCCTGCGCTCGACAGCAGCAAGGTTGACAGGAGCCCGGCATTGACCACAGGTGAAAACACACCAAACCGCTGATCGTCGGCGGCTTTCTGGATGGGGTGGACTGCGCGCATGGGGGATGTCAGCGCCGAGCCGTCGATGGAGGACATTCTCTCCTCCATCAAGCGCATCATCGCCGAGGAAGGTGATGATCGGCCAATTCGACAGCGTCGCGCGAACGCTGCCCGCCCTGCATTGCCCGCTGCACCCGAAGAGCGGGATGAGGATACGGCGCCCGAGGAAGTGCTCGAACTGAGCCATCCCATGCCACCGGTTCAGGCGCGGGCCGAAGCACCTGCCGAACCCGAGGCGGCAAAGCTGGACGCGGATGCCGCCGCGAACCTGCTGTCGGATCGAACCGCGCAGGCGACCCGTGGGGCCATCGATGCTCTTTCGCGACTGCTGGTAAAGCCGGAGCCGCAGAGCGACGGAACGCTGGAAGGATTGGTCCGCGAGATGCTGCGACCGATGCTGCGCGAGTGGCTGGACGCCAATCTGCCGAACATGGTGGAAACGATCGTCGCGCGCGAGATCGCGAAGCTGACTCGCGGCGCTTCCTGACGATATTGGTGACGTTCGCCGGCGCACTGCCGCGTTGCACCCGACGTTCCGAGCGCAAGCTGGCGCCGACATGGCGATTGTCGCATCAGTAACGATCTGCTTTACCGCATTCCCATGAGGATGCCCTTTTCCGCGAGCCTGATCGCGCTCGCTGTCGTTTCGGCCCCGGCTGCCGCCCGCCCGCTGACCATCGAGGATGTTACGACGCTTAGCCGCGTCGGCGCGCCTGCCGTATCGGCGGATGGGCGCTGGATGGTTTGGGCGCAGCGCGAGACCGACATGGACGCCAATCGCGGCCGCTACGATCTTTGGCGGCTTGATCTGTCACGCAAGGGGGCGGTGCCGCAGCGCCTGCTGGCCGATCCCGCAGTGGACGAGAACGATCCGCAG
>NZ_LSKH01000065.1:0-1624 GCF_001557395.1 Sphingomonas sp. CCH5-D11
TCTGACCGCATGGCGCGCGCTGGCGGTGAACGGTCAGGTAAAAAGCGGCGATACCGTGCTGGTCCAGGGCACCGGCGGCGTATCCATCTTCGCGCTGCAATTTGCCAAGGCTGCCGGCGCGACGGTGATCGCAACCTCGTCGTCCGACGAGAAGCTCGACCGGCTGCGTGAGATGGGCGCGGATCATCTGATCAATTATCGCCAGGACGAGAAATGGGGCGAAACCGCGCGCAAGCTGACCGGCGGGCGCGGGGTCGACCATGTCGTGGAGATTGGTGGATCGGGCACCATGCCGCAATCGATCGCGGCGGCCCGGATCGGCGGCCATATCGCGCTGATCGGGGTGCTCGCCGGCATCGGGGGTAACGTGCCCACCGTCTTCGTCATGCAGCAGAACCAGCGCATCGTCGGCCTGACGGTCGGCGCGCGCCGGCATCAGCAGGACATGATCCGCGCCATCGAGGCGAACGGCATCCGTCCGGTGATCGATCGTCATTTCCCGCTCGAACAGATTGCCGATGCCTTTCGCCACCAGGAATCGGGCAAGCATTTCGGCAAGATCTGCCTCGACATCTGAGCGCGTTCAGCCGGGCGGCGGAATGATCCGTCGCTCGGCTAGCCGCGCCAGCCATTTGGCGAACATCTGCTCGGTATCGATGCACTCGCCAAAGCCCGCCTGGCGCAGCTTGATCGTGCTCACCAGCACCGGCGCCCGCGTTGCCTCTGGCGGGGCGTGTACGCCGAACAGCAGATCGGCATAATGGTGCGATTCTCCCAATAGATCGGGTAGCGGCGTGGCGCGCAGCCCATGCCGCCGCACCACATCGTCCCACACGCCAGCATGCCCGCCGAGGTAATCGACCAGTGCGAATGGCGCGCCAAACGCCGGCTCCATGCCAAGCGCCCGGGCGATCGCCGGCCATGTATCGGCCCAGGTGAAGACATCGCCGTTGGTGATGTTGAACGTCTCGTCCCGGACGCGCTCCGCCTCGCCAGCCCATAATAGCGCGTCCGCGATCAGATCGGCATCCACCGCTTCCGACACGCCGCCCGGCCGCCCTGGATAGGTGAGCGGGCGGCCCAGTTCGCGCTGGATGGCGGCATAGGCGCCGATTACTGGTACGATGTTCATCGCCACACCGATTGCGCCGCCGAACACCACCTGCGGTCGCCAGATCGTCAGCGACCAATCCGCACCCGTCCGCTGCGCGCGCAGATAATCCTCCTGCAGCCAGTAGAAATTGGCGTGCGGATCGCGCGGTGAGCGCTCGCGTGCCGGAACGGCGATCTGATGGAGATGCGCGCCATAAGCCTTGGTGCCCTGAAGCACGCTGACATGGCGAAGCCCACGCGCGGCTTCGAACAACGGCTCCATCAGGTTGCGCATCATCGCCAGATTGGTGTCCATCTGGTCCTGCTCGAACCACCCGGCATAGAGGCCCGGCTTCTCGTACAGCGCTGCGTAGACGACGTGCGTCACCTCGGCGAACGCACCCGCCGCCGCCCGGCAGGCGGCGCTGTCCCGCAGGTCAAGCGACAGATGCCGAACATGCGCGCCGGCCGCCACGTCGGGCGCACGGCGCGAGACGGCGATGACGCGCCATCCTTCGGCGGCGAAGCGCGC
>NZ_LSKH01000066.1:0-1007 GCF_001557395.1 Sphingomonas sp. CCH5-D11
GTTGGCGCGGCTGTGGCCAGTGCTGTCGGGCAGCGACTGGTGGTTCTATCTGGTCGGCACCACCGGTCTGGTGACAATGGTGATCGGGGCAGCAATCGCGCTGTTCAAACACGATCTGAAGGCCATTCTTGCTTATTCCACGATCAGCCAGCTTGGCCTGATGACCATGTTGTTCGGCTTCGGCACGCCGGCGGCGGCGCTGGCCGGCATCTTTCACCTGGTCAACCATTCGCTCTTCAAGGCCGCGTTGTTCATGAACGCCGGCATCGTCGATCATGAAGCGGGCACGCGCGACATTCGTCTGCTCGGCGGCCTAGCGCGCCTGATGCCGATCACGGCGACGCTCGGGATCATCGCTGCCGCGTCCATGGCGGGCCTGCCGCCGCTTGGCGGCTTCCTGTCAAAGGAGATGATGCTGGAGGAGGCGGCGCATACCGGCTGGGCGGGCACGCCATGGGTTGTGCCGCTGCTCGCGCTGGTCGGGGCAGCCCTTTCGGTCGCCTATTCGCTCCGCTTTATTGCGCACCTCTACCTGGGCCCCGAGCGCGACGGCTACCCGGGCAAGCCGCATGATCCCCCTCTGGGCCTGTGGGGGCCATCCGCCTCGCTGGTCGCGCTGACCGTGCTCGTCGGCCTATTCCCGTCGGTGTTGACCGGCTGGCTGATCGCCCCGGCCGCAGCCGACATCACGGGCGGCACCGCGCCTGCTTTTCACCCGGCCTTGTGGCACGGCCTGACTCCGGCGCTGGCGATGAGCGTCATCGCCGTCGCCTTGGGAGCCCTGATGCTCTGGCGCTATGGTTCGCTTCAGCGGGGCTGGGACGGATTGTGGCTGCCTGAGGCCAAGCGCGTGTTCGACGGTGCCGTCGAGCGGATGGTGCAATGGGCGCGCTGGTTGAGCGATACGATCCACAACGGCTCGCTCCAGCGGCAATTGGCGCTCATGTTCCTCCTGGCGGTGGCCATCGCCGCGGAGGCGATCTGGTATGGCGGCTATACGCCAGGAA
>NZ_LSKH01000067.1:0-11821 GCF_001557395.1 Sphingomonas sp. CCH5-D11
ATAGAAACCGGTCGGGGAGAAGCGATGAAGAAGGACGTCGCCTTCCTCGATCGTCATCAGCCGGTCTTTCCACGCCTGCGGAATGGGGCTTTCCTGGGTGAGAAGCGGACGGGTCCCGTATTGAAAGGCGATCGCGCCGAGTTCGGGATTGTCGATCCAGTGATTCCAGTCGCGCAGATACCATACGCCGCCGGCCATGATGATCGGCGTGGTATCGGGGATACCCCCTTCACGCATGGTTTCGCGCAGCGCCTTCACACGCGGATACGGATCTTCCGGCTTCAGCGGATCTTCGGCGTTCGACAGGCCATTATGGCCGCCGGCCAGCCACGGATCCTCATACACGACGGCGCCAAGCAGATCGGCGACCTTGGAATAGGCCCGCTTCCAAAGCGCGCGGAAAGCGCGGCCGGAGGAAACGATGGGCAGATAATTCACATTGTACGAGGCAGCGATCTCGCTGAGCTTGTAGGGCATGCCAGCGCCGCAAGTAACACCGGCGACCAGCCCGCGGGTGCGTTCAAGCACGCCCTGAAGCACGCGCTGCGCACCGCCCATTTCCCAGAGCACGTTGATGTTGATGGCGCCTTTTCCGCCAGCAATTTCCCAGGCACGCTGAACCTGCTGAACCGCCCCTTCGATGGCGTAGGCGATAAGCTCCTCATGCCGCTCCCGCCGGGTCAGCGCATGATACACCTGCGGCACAATCTTGCCTTCCGCATCATAGCTATCGGCATTTACCGCGCTGACCGTACCAATACCGCCAGCAGCAGCCCACGCGCCAGCCGATGCGTGGTTCGTTGCGGCAACCCCTTTTCCGCCCTCCACCAGCGGCCAGACTTCGCGGCCGTTGTAGACGATGGGCTGCAGCCCCTTGAACACGGCAGATGCCACGACTTTGCTTTACCTCCAATGAGACGGATAAGGCGCCCTAGCGAGAAAGGTTGCGTGGCGCGAGAAAATTACGTGGATCAAGAAAGCGCGCCCGGCCGTCCCATGGCCTCTTCATACAGCGCTGCGTAGCGCTTGATCATTCGACGCTCGTCATATTCAGCCTGTGCCTTGCGCCGATTTGCCTCGCCGACACTGCGGCGAAGCTCAGGATTGGCGATCAAGGCCTGCATCGCGTCCCGCAGGCGAACCTCGCCGTGATATTCTGTGATGAAGGGCGCATTTTCAGCCGAGACCATCGCCGGAATATCTCCGACGGGAGGTGCGACGATCGGTAGGCCCGCAGCCATTCCCTCCACAACCGAGATAGGGAACTGCTCTGACCGGGAGGACAAAGCGAGCATGTCGAAATGGCCGAGAAAGCGATAGGGCCGGTCAAGGAAGCCGGGCAACACCAATTGGTCCTCGATCCCCATCGCCAGCGCCGCCTGCTCGATTGCAGCGCGTTCCGGCCCTTCTCCGACGATCACTAGGCGAAAGCGTGAGGACAGCCCGCCCGCGGCACGCACCAGCGCCGGCAGATCCTTGACCGCCCGCAATCCGGCCACCGTGCCAATCACGGTTTCCTTGGGTTTGCGCACGAAGCCGGGAATGCCCTTGGGATCGGGCTTGCCGGCGTACAGACCCGTCGCGATGCCGTTGATGATGCGGTGAACTTTCGCGCGCGGCTGCTTCCACGTCTCCAGCGCGATGCGCTCCAGCGAGGTGGAGGGCACGGCAAGGCCATGCGCCGCGCTGAGCGCCAGGCGACGGTAGAGGTTGCGCTCACGCTTCAAACCGCCGGCCTCATCCTCGTTGAAGCCGTCTTCGTGATGCACCACCGGCGGGACGCCGCGGCCAAATACACGGCGCGCCATCACGCCATCGATGGCGCCCCAATTATACGTCAGTACGAGATCAAAGCGGCGCATGTAGCGTGCCAGAGCATCGTAGCGCGCCACCGACGGACGGCCCTGCAGCGGTGGCGGGTTCTGCGCGATCTCGTACTTCACGCCCTTGTCGATCCGCTCGCGCGCGCCGTAGCGCCCCTCCATGCCCGACACGATCGTGTGGCGTGCGCGGTCGCCAAAGGCGTTCATCAGCCGCGTGGCGCGCGCCTCCTTTCCCCCCAGATCGAAGGTGGAATGAAGGTGAAGGATGTTGAGGGGCTGAGGCATCAGATCAACGCTTCGGCTGGCACATGTTGCGGCGCTGGCACCACAAGGGGGCCGGGCGAAAGTTCACGAAGATGGCGCGTATAAAGATTGTTTGCAGGGGGCGAAATTCGGAGGCTGGCGAGCGGCTCGATCATGGGATGCCCATGACACAGATGGGGTAGCGTAGGACAGGGGTGGCGTAGGATGGGGTGGCGCTGCACGCGCGGGTGCCCCAATCCTCAAGGCCGGATCGCGTCCTTGGGGATATGGGTGATCCGGCAGGCGAGATCCGCCTCGCCGCTGGCCACGATCCAGTGATCGCCGGCATCGACGATCCCGGTCGTGAAGACCACATTGTCGAGGTACATCTGATCCTTGAGCGGCTCGGTGAGCGCCGGATTGGGCTCAAGCAGCGGCTGGTGCTGGGTGGCGATCGCACGCCAGGGTTCGTCGCGATCGAGCAGCGTCCAATAGGTGCGGTAGATACCGACCACGCCGGATGGCTCGACGCCGTGCCACAAGGTCAGCCAGCCATCATCGGTAAGCACGGGCTGCGCCCCCCCGCCCATCCGCGCGGTCGCCACGGTAGCGGCGTGGGGGCGGATGCCGGGATGGTCGCTGGGTTTCCAATGAAGCGCATCGGGCGAAGAGGCGAGGTTGATCGAAGGTCCTGCCCGCCATTCACTGTCGGGCGGATAGGCAAAGTAGAGGTCGCCAAGCGGGCGGGTCTGCGCCCAGTATTTGCCGCCGATCAGCCCTTCGAAAATCAGCATGTCCTTGTTCTGATGATCGAGAACAACGCCCTCCAGCGTCCAGTCCAGCGCATCCGCACTGGTGTAGAGCGTGGTGGAATGACGCTCCGGACTGACCGAGCAGCTGGTCATCAGGAAGCGATCGTTCACTCGGCTGATGCGGGCGTCCTCCACACCGTAATTCTGGTAGCTGGCGCGCGGGGCGATGGCCTTGTCATAGTGGACGGCCTCGATCCGGCGGCCTTCGGGATCGAGCTCCACCGGCAGAAGCCACGACAGCGAGGTAAGCGCCATCACCTTCCAGCCGCCGCCGCGCATCAGGAATTTGCGGGGATCGGCCGTATCGACCAGCTGAAGCGGCCATGGATCAAGGCGGTAGGCGCCATCGTCCCAGCGGATCGCGCGCACGTGTCCGTCCCGAATGGGCGTGCGCAGC
This sequence comes from Sphingomonas sp. CCH5-D11, assembly GCF_001557395.1. NCBI lineage: Bacteria > Pseudomonadati > Pseudomonadota > Alphaproteobacteria > Sphingomonadales > Sphingomonadaceae > Sphingomonas > Sphingomonas sp. CCH5-D11. The sequence goes on from NZ_LSKH01000067.1 coordinate 3,276, forward strand.
GCCTCCGCGATCCGCACCATCAGGAGGAGGTTGCCATTGGGAAGGCGGGTCATCCCCGGGTTGAAGGCGCCGAGGACAAAGGTTTCCTCATCGATATGCCCGGCGAGCGGCGAACGGGACAGATCGACATGGTTCGGCGTGAAGACCAGATGGTCGAGAGGGAAGGTCATTCCTGATCCTGCATCCGGGGGGAGATCGTGACCTGCTGCACCACGGTGCGACGCGGCTGGGTCAGCAGGTAGTGAACGCCAACGGCGATATCCTCGGCACGGAGCATCTCTTCCTTGCCGATCCGCTCCGCCTGCTCCTCGCTGGTGCCCTTCACCATGTCGCTGCCCGTCAGGCCGGGCTCGACGAGGGACACGCGAATGCCCTTGGTGCCAAGCTCCCGCCGGAGAGCGATGGCAAAACCCTGAATACCGTATTTGATCCCGGCGTAGACGGTGGAGCCCGGTCCCAGGACATAGGCGCTCATCGAGCCGACAAGGACAATGTCACCCTTCCCCTTGGCGTCTTCGCCATAGGCGCCCATCGCCTTGGTCGCGGCCTGAGCGGACAGCAAGTAAGCGGTGAAATTACTGCCGATGGTGTAGCGAAGGTCGGCTTCGCTCATCTCCGCCAGACCTTCCGCGCCGCGCGCGGCGTTGATCACCGCCACGTCCAGGCCGCCGAGGTAAGCGGTGGCGGCTTCGAACAGCCGATCGACGTTGCTTTCCTCCGCGAGATCGATCGAGATGCCGTCGCCCTCCCCTACCTCTCGGATGCGGACGAGCGCGTCTTGCAGATGCTGCTCGTCCCGACCGCAGATGAAGACCCGGGCGCCCTCGCTGGCCAGCAACACGGCGATGGCACGGCCGATGCCGGTCGTGCCGCCCGTCACCAGGACGCGGCGGCCGGCAAGCGGCGTGACGGCGGTATGCGCGTCTGATCGATCGGTCATGCAGGCTCCTTAGGCGCGGACATCGGCGCGGGAGCCTTCTTGACGCCTCAGGTGCTTGCCGGTTCCACCGCGGCCCTGGCGAGCCATCGATCGATGGCGCCCTGTACGCCCGGCTCGCCGAGCGTCGGGGCATGGCCGATGCCGGGCAGCGTGATCAGCTCCGCCTGAGGCAAGAGCTCGACCATCCGCTCGGCGACGGCGGCGGGCAGCATGTCGGATCGGCCGCCGCGCACCACCAGCACCGGCGCGCTGCCCAAAGCCGCAAGCGCGCGCCACATGTCGGGGCCCGCCGCGCTTCCGGGAACGCGAAACGGCTCTGCGATCTTGAGGTCGTAATCGATCACGACCCGCCCGGCATTGTTGAGCCGGTAGAGGCGCTTCGCCATCGCCAGCCATTCCTCCACGCCCCAATCGGGATAAATCTCCCCATGCGTTTCCTGGATGGCGCGGGCGGCATGCATCCACGTGGGCCAGGTGCTGGAGCGACCGACATAGCCGCGCACGCGCGCCAGGCCGGCAGGATCGATTTCCGGCCCCACATCGTTGAACAAGACGCCGCCGATGCGACCGGGCATCATGCCCGCCATCAGCATGATGACGGTGCCGCCGAGCGAGGTGCCAACGGCGATGAAGCGGTCAATCTTCTGTTCCGCCAGCAAAGCCGCCAAGTCCTGCGCATAAGTGAGCGGAACATAGCTCATCGGATCCCGGGCATAGGCGCTTTCGCCGCGGCCGCGCAGGTCCACGGCGAGCACCCGATGACGGCCCGCAAGGCGGCGCGCGAAGACGTCATAGTCTCTGGCGTTGCGCGTGAGACCGGGCAGGCAGATGATCGGCAAACCGCCGGCGTCGCGGGAATAATCACGCGCGTGGAGGCGCAGACCATCGTTGGACCACCAGTAAAGATCTTCCCAGGCGGTCATGCTTGCACCTTTGCTCACCCTGCGCCCATATCCACTCATGCCCTTCGACCCGCAAGCGTACCGACCCGAGACGACCATCCTTTCGCTGGGCGACGCCTTCTACGACGTGGTCGAGGCGGCCAGCTTTCCGGAACGGATCATCCGTTTCCGCAACGACCGGGCGGCGGCGGGGATCGGCCTGGGCGGCATGGACGACGCAGCCTGGGCGGAACATTTCGGCCGCTTTCGGCCGCTTCCCGGCTCCCTGCCCCAACCATTGGCCCTGCGCTATCACGGCCATCAGTTCCGCGCCTACAATCCCGATATCGGCGACGGGCGCGGCTTTACCTTTGCCCAGCTTCGCGACCGCGAAGGGCGGCTGATGGACCTGGGCACCAAGGGGTCTGGACAGACGCCCTGGAGCCGCTTCGGTGACGGGCGACTGACGCTGAAGGGAGGCGTGCGCGAGGTTCTGGCGACGGAAATGCTGGAGGCGCTGAACGTGCGCACCTCGCGCAGCCTGTCGCTGATCGAAACGGGCGAGGCGCTGCAGCGCGAGGACGAGCCGTCCCCCACCCGCGCTGCCGTGCTGGTGCGGCTGAGCCACAGCCACATCCGCGTCGGCACGTTCCAGCGGCTCGCCTATGAACAGGATGCGGCGGCGATGCGCCGGCTGGTCGGATATGTGCTGGCGAACCTGTACGAGCGGGACAGCGACGATCCAATCGCGCTGCTCGAGCTGGTGATTGCCGAGACCGCCCGCCTCGCCGCCTCCTATATGGCGGCGGGGTTCGTCCATGGCGTGCTGAACACCGACAATATCAACATCACCGGCGAAAGCTTCGACTATGGTCCTTGGCGGTTCACGCCCACATGGGAGCCGGGGTTCACAGCCGCTTATTTCGACCACAATGGCCTATATGCCTTTGGTCGCCAGCCCGAGGCGATCCACTGGAGCGTGATGCAGCTGGCCGCATCGCTGCGCCTGCTGGCGGAGGCGGACCCGCTGATCGCGGCGCTGGAAGGGTTCGCGCCCGCCTATCAGGCGGCGATCACCCAGGCCCTGCTGTGGCGGCTGGGCCGGAGCCCCACATCGCCGGACGCCGACCGGGCGCTGGTGCAAGCGACGGAGCGCGCGTTGCGCGAAAGCGGCATGAGCATCGACCGGTTCTTCTTCGACGCGTTCGCCCAGCCACTGCCACCAAGCTATGGCCCGGAATGGGACGAGGCACGCGCGCTGCTCGACACTGCGCCGGTGCGCAGCGGCCGATCGCACGGTTATTGGGCCGGCACGCCCTGTTCGCTGCTGATCGAGGAGGTCGAGGCGATCTGGTCAGCGATCCGGGACAAGGACGACTGGTCGCCGTTTCACACCAAGATTGGAGCAATTCGCGCGATGGGCGAGGCGCTTCGCTGAACTTGTTTCGCCCGGCTGAATTCCCGTAAGGCCGGATCAACGCTTATTGAGGGCAGTACGTGACCGAGATCATCTCCTTCGAGCCCGCAACCGGCGCCGAACTGTGGCGCGGGGCGATCGGAGACGTGGATGCCGAAGTCGCCGCGGCACGCGCGGGCTGGGCCACCTGGGCGGCGCGCCCCCTCACCTTTCGCATCGAAACGATGCGGCGGTTCGCCAATGTCGTGCGATCGCGCCAGGACGATTTCGCCAATGTGATCGCGCGCGAAACGGGCAAGCCGCTGTGGGAGGCCCGAACGGAGGTCGACACCGTCATCGGCAAGGTGGACATTTCGGTGTCCGCCTATGCCGACCGGACGGCGCAGCGGCGGCTGGACGCGCCGATGGGATCGCGCATGGCGCTGCGCCACAAGCCGCACGGCGTGCTGGCGGTGCTTGGCCCCTATAACTTCCCGGCGCATCTGCCGAACGGGCATATCGTCCCTGCGCTGATCGCGGGCAATGCGGTGGTGTTCAAGCCATCGGAGAAGACGCCGGCGACTGGCGTCTTCCTGGTCGACTGCTATCGCGCCGCCGGCGTGCCGGAGGATTGCATCCGCCTGGTGATCGGTGGGCCGGACGAGGGTCGCACGCTGGCGGCACATGACGGAATCGACGGGCTGCTCTTCACCGGATCCGCCCGAACGGGGATCGCGCTGAACCGCGCCTTCGCCGAGAAGCCGGAAAAGATCCTGGCGCTGGAGATGGGCGGCAACAATCCGATCGTGGTGTGGGAAACGCCCGATCTCTACGCTGCGGCGATCATCATCATCCAATCCGCGTTCACCACGGCCGGCCAGCGCTGCACGGCGGCGCGGCGGCTGATCGTCGACGAAAAGCTGTACGCGCCGCTGATGGAGCAACTGAACGGCCTGCTCGATCGCCTGATCGTAGGCGCGCCGCACGACGACCCCGCGCCTTTCATGGGGCCGGTGATCGACAATGAAGCCGCCGACCAGCTGACCGAAAGCTTTCTTGCACTGCTGATGCGCGGCGGGCGGCCGATCCGCCATCTGGAACGGGTGACGCCGGACCGGCCATTCCTGCTGCCGGGCATGATCGACATGACGGGCGCGAGCGAGAGGCCGGACATGGAGCTGTTCGGGCCGATCCTCCAGGTGGTGCGCACCGACACCTTCGAGGAGGCGATCGCGGAGGCGAACAACACGCGATACGGCCTGTCCGCATCGCTGATCAGCCAGACGCCAGCGCGCTATGACCAGTTCTGGGCCGGTGCGCGCGCGGGCATCGTCAACTGGAACCGCCCGACCAACGGTGCCTCCTCCTCGGCGCCGTTCGGCGGGATCGGCTGGTCGGGCAATCATCGCCCCAGCGCTTATTATGCGGCGGATTATTGCGCCTATCCGGTGGTGTCGAACGAAGCGGACGCCGCGCGCGCCTCGATCGGGATTGGCCTGCGCAACGCCTGATCGGCGGGGGATGCGGCCGAGCCAAGCTTCAGATGATCTGACGTCCTAGCGTCGATGAGGGAGCTCTCGACGATGAGGGGGCGGATCGACGCCTTCAGGAAACTTCCGCTGCCCCCTCGCGGTTGTGCGAACATGCGAACGCTGGTTCCCGCCCTTGCCCTGAGCCTTGCGCTGGTCGCCTGCTCATCCGAGCCGGACACGCCGAACGCGGCTGATCCGCCCGCCGCGACGCAGGATGTGCCGGAGGCAGACCCGAGGCCTTCGCCCCTGGCGACGCCAACACCCTCCGCGGCGCCGACGCCATTGCCAAGCGCGGAACAGCCCGCGACCGGAACATCGCTCTCATCGCCGCCGCCGCCGGGCAAGACGCTTGCCCTTGAGGGGCTGGGCACGCTGCGCATCGGCGCCGCCGTGCCGCGAGGCGGAAGCTGGGCCGAGCGCGGCGCGCAGATCGATGGCGATTGCCGCACGGTCAGCTCGCCCAGCTACCCCGGCGTCTACGCGATCGTCAGCGGCGGCAAGGTGCGCCGGATCACCGTTGGCGAGCGATCGGACGTGCGGCTGATCGAGGGCATCGGCGTCGGCGCCAGCGAACGCGAGGTGAAGCGCGCCTTCGCCGGTTTCCGCGAGGCGCCGCACGAATATGAGGGCGCCCCCGCCAAATATCTGACTGCCCCCAATGCGCGGCGCGGCGAACCGGCGCTCCGCTTCGAGATCGGGCAGGATCGCAAGGTCAGCCTGATCCATGTCGGCACCATGCCGGTGCTCGGCTATGTCGAAGGGTGCGCCTGAGCATCATCGCCGCTCCTGCCCAATGGTGTCGAGCGAGGTCGAGGATGCGCCGCGAGCGATGCGGTCGGGCTTGCCCCTCGGCTTCGCCCGGGACGAACGGCTTGGGCGTGATCGGTTGGGCTTGTCCTCGTTCTCGCCTGCGCTGAACGGGATATGCGCGATCGGCATAGCTATCCTACGGCATCGTCAAGCATCGCTCGGTTGATGCCGGGGGGCTGGCACGCCATCTTCCCGATCATGGCGAGCCTTCTCGATCCCGACGCGCGTGGCCGCGTCATCCTTGTTGGCGCCGGACCGGGCGATCCCGGGCTGCTGACCGTTCGCGCTGTGGAAGCATTGAAGGCCGCGGACGTGATCGTCCATGACGGCCTGATCGATCCGCGAGTGCTCGACATCGCGTCGGCCCAGGCGCATCGTATCTCGGTCGCCAAGCGGCGCGCGCGCCATACTCTGCCGCAGGAGGCGATCAACGCATTGATCGTGGCGCATGTGCGCGCGGGCAGCGTGGTGGTGCGGCTGAAGGGCGGCGACCCGTTCATTTTCGGGCGCGGCGGCGAGGAAGTGGAAGCGGTGCGTGCCGCCGGCCTGCCCGTCGAGGTAATTCCCGGCGTTTCCGCGGCGCTCGGCTGCGCGGCGGAGGCAATGCTGCCGCTGACCCACCGTGATCACTCCAGCGCGGTCAGCTTCGTCGCCGGCCAGTGCAAGGGGCTGACGGAGCAGGATTGGTCCGGCCTTGCTGGCCAGGGCCGCACCTTGGTGATCTACATGGGCGTCGCCACGGCGGACGCGATTGCCGACAAGCTGATGGCTGATGGCGTGGCGCCGGACATGCCAGTGGCGGTGCTGGAAAAGGGCACCTGCCCCGGCCATCGCGCGCTGAAGACGCTGCTGGCCGACCTTGGCGCGATGGTGACGCGCGAGAAGGTGGCGAGCCCGGCGATCATCGTCGTGGGCGAAGTGGTCGAACTGTCGGACGCAGAGGACAAATTGGTGGCCTGGGCACGGGCGGCGGAGAGCATGAACGGATGAGATTGCTGACGGGAAATGATCTGGTGACGGGCGATGTCACATGGTGGACGGGCGAAGGCTGGTCCCGCCATGTGGAGGATGCCGCCGACGTGGGCGATCGCGGCGAGGCGATCGCCAAGGCGGAGGAAGGCGCACGCCGGGTCAACGTGCCCTATGTGATCGATGCGGTCGCCACGCCCGAGGGGCCACGGCCGGCGCACATCAAGGATCGCATCCGCGCGCTTGGCCCCACGGTTCGCCCGGATCTGACGCTGAAGCCGGCTGATCCCGACGCGGGAAGCTGGGTGATTTGAATTTCGATCTCGCCCCCGGAAGGGCGAGAGCCAGGAAGACACGATGTATCAGTATGACCAATATGACCAGTCGATGGTTGACGCCCGGGTCGAGGAATTTCGCGACCAGGTGAAGCGGCGGCTGTGCGGCCAGATGACCGAGGACCAGTTCAAGCCGCTGCGGCTGATGAACGGCCTCTACCTGCAGCTTCATGCGTACATGCTGCGCGTGGCGGTGCCCTATGGCACGCTGAGCAGCAGGCAGATGCGCATGCTGGGCCATGTCGCGCGCAAGTACGACCGCGGCTATGGCCATTTCACCACCCGCCAGAACCTCCAGTTCAACTGGATCAAGCTGGAGGATGCGCCCGACATCCTCGCCGAGCTGGCGACGGTGGAGATGCACGCCATCCAGACCAGCGGCAATTGCATCCGCAACATCTCGTCAGACCAGTTCGCCGGCGCGGCCGCCGATGAAGTGACAGACCCGCGCCCCTGGGCCGAGCTGATGCGGCAGTGGAGCACGTTCCACCCCGAGTTCACCTATCTGCCGCGCAAGTTCAAGATCGCCGTCATCGCGGCGCCGGAGGATCGCGCGGCGATGCGGCTGCACGATATCGGCATCGAGCTCCTGAAGAAGGACGGCGTGCTCGGCGCCAAGATCTTCGTGGGCGGCGGCATGGGCCGCACCCCGATGATCGCGCACGAGATCCGCGACTTCGTGACGGCGGACGAGCTGCTGAGCTATCTGGAGGCGTGCCTGCGCGTCTACAATCGCTATGGCCGGCGCGACAATATCTACAAGGCGCGGATCAAGATCCTGCTGCACGAACTGGGGCCGGATGAATATCGCCGCCAGGTCGAGGAAGAATTCGCCCATGTGAAGACGCTGGGCATCGATCCGCCGGTGGCCGAGCTGGAGCGGATCAGCGCCTTCTTCGCGCCCCCGCCGTTCGAGACCGGGCTGAGCGACCAGGTGGATCGCAGCGATCCCGACTTCGCCATCTGGCTGGACCAGAATGTGAAGGCGCACAAGCAGCCGGGCTATGCCATCGTCAACATCTCGCTGAAGCCGGTTGGCGGCATCCCGGGCGATGCCTCGGCCGACCAAATCGACGTGATGGCGGATCTGGGCGAGCGTTACTCGTTTGACGAGCTGCGCGTGACCCATGCGCAGAACATCGTGCTGCCGCACGTTCGCAAGGCCGATCTATATGCGATCTGGCAGAAGCTGACCGAGGCGGGGCTGGCCGAGGCGAACCTCGACCTCATCAGCGACATCATCGCCTGCCCCGGCCTCGATTATTGCAGCCTGGCCAATGCGCGCTCGATCCCGCTCGCGCAGAAGATCGCGGAACGCTTCAAGGACCTCGATCGTCAGCGCGACCTGGGCGAGCTGAAGCTCAAGATCTCGGGCTGCATCAACGCGTGCGGCCATCATCATGCCGGGCACATCGGCATTCTGGGCGTCGATAAGAAGGGCAAGGAAAATTACCAGCTCTCGCTCGGCGGATCGGGTGCGGAGGACGTCAGCCTCGCCAAGATCACCGGCCCGGGATTTGACGAGGACGGCGTGGTGGACGCGATCGAGCGCGTGACCGACCGGTACGTGGCCGTGCGCGAGCCGGGCGAGCGGTTTCTCGACACCTATCGCCGGGTCGGCTTCGATACGTTCAAGGAGGCGATCTATGGGTGAGCGCGCGCCCACCCACGCCAGCCACACGC
>NZ_LSKH01000068.1:0-4835 GCF_001557395.1 Sphingomonas sp. CCH5-D11
GCTGCCGACGACACCCTGGCGGACAAGGAAGAAAGTGTCTTCTCCCTCGTCACCACGGATCAGATCCTTGGTTTGCTGAAATTCCTGGTGATTGCCGGCGTCGGGCTGATCGCGCTTCGCATGCTGAAACCGCGCCGCGCCGACGCGGATGCCGCGCCCGGCCAGGTCGAAACGCTTCTTCATCCGCAAGGGCCGGAACTTGCCCGGCTGACCGCTCAGGCTGCCCAAGGTGATCCGGCCGCGATCCAGCAACTCGATGCTTTGCAGGATGCCGCCCCCGCCGTGCCGATGCTCGATGAGGAAATCGCGCTCGCCCAGGTCGACGGCCGCATCAAGGGCTCCGCCCTCAAGAAGATTGGCGACGCGATTCAGGCAAGCCCGCCTGAAGCCGCCGCCGTGATCCGCCAATGGATGAACGCATGATGGAAATGTCGATGAACAACGAAGATCACGCGCAGCTTCTGACGGCGGAAAGCACCGCCAGCCCGCTGTTCGAGGATTTCGGTGCCGGTGCCGACGACAGCGGCAATCCCGACGAGATCGGGCTCGAGGCCGTTCACGAGGTGCCCGTCAAGGTTCAGGCCGTCCTTGGGCGTTCGCGCCTGCCGATCGGCGATCTGCTGCGCCTGAAGGCCGGCGCGATCATGGAGCTCGACCGCCGCGTCGGTGAGCCGGTCGACGTCTTCGTGAACGATCGCCTGATCGCGCGCGGCGAGGTGGTGATGATCGACAACTCGCTGGGCGTGACGCTCACCGAAATCACCCGGCCGGAGCGCTGAGGCGGATGACTCAACCGAATGCAACTCGTCTGCTTCTCGTCGGTCAACCCGGCAGCGAGTTCCGGCTCGCCGCGGAGATGGCGCGGGACGCAGGGGCGCATGTCGACATGGCGGATGCCCCCGCCCAAGCGCTGGCGCTGCTTCGATCCGATGGGGCGATGATGGTGATGATCGATGTCGGCCTTGATGCTGCCGGCTTCATCGCCCAGCTGCGCGCCGAGCGTTTCACCCTGCCGGTGATCGCATGCGGCATCAACGCGTCCGCGGATCAGGCGGTCAGCGCCATCCGCGCCGGTGCCCGCGATTATGTACCCCTGCCGCCGGAGCGCTCGCTGATCGCTGCCGCCATCGCCTCCATCGCGCCGACCGCCTCTTCGGTGATCCTCGGTGAAGATCCGGCGCTGGCACGAGCGGTGTCGTTCGGGCTCAGCATGGCCACCGCGCGCGTTCCCGTGTTGCTTTGCGGCGAGCGCAGCACGGGCAAGGAACTGCTGGCACGCCACATCCACGACGCGTCCGGCTGTTCGGGACGGTTCGAGATCGTGGAATGCGCCGGCGCTTCCCCGGAGGTGATCGCATCCGAGCTGTTCGGGCATGAGGCAGGTGCGTTTCCTGGTGCCGTCGCGCGGCGCGTTGGGCGATTGGAGAAGGCGCATAAGGGGACGCTGCTGTTGCGCAACGTCGATCTTCTCCCCCCGACGATCCAGGCCGATCTCGCCCATGCCCTGCGCAGCGGTGTGATCCGGCGAATGAACGGCACCGCTTCAATCGCGCTCGATGCGCGTCTGATGGTCAGCGCAACAACCTCCCTTGCCGATCGTGTCGCGGCCGGCACCTTCCGCGCCGATCTGGTGTCGCACCTGGAACTGGTGCAGCTCTGCCTCCCGCCCCTGCGCGAGCGTGGGCAAGATATCCTGTGCCTCGCGCTGCGGCAGATCGAAGACGCCTCCTGTGCGGAGCAGCGGCCCGCTCCCGCCTTGTCGGAAGAAGCGGCCGCAGCGCTGCTTGACTATGACTGGCCGGGAAACGTCCGGGAACTTCAGGACGTGATGCACCGCGCGGTTCTGCTGGCCCGCGGAAATGCGATCGAGCCGAGCGACCTGGTTCTCACCGACGGGCGTCAGCTCGCGCCCGCCGCGCCTCGCATGGGACTCGGTCTGCCGAAGGTCGAGAGCCTCGTTGGCCGCACGGTGGAGGAGGTCGAACGCGAGCTGATTCTCCAGACGCTGGAACATTGCCACGGCAACCGGACCTCGGCTTCCAGCATCCTGGGCATTTCGGTCCGCACCATGCGCAACAAGCTCAAGAGCTTCATCGAGGCGGGTATCGCCGTCTCGCCTGCCGCCTGACCTCAGATCGGGACGATCCTCATGCCGCCACAACTCACCTCCTTGTTCCAGCGCATGGGCGCGAACCGCGACATGGCACTGGCGGTCGGCGTGATCGCCATCATCGCCATGCTGATCCTGCCGATGCCGGGGTGGCTGCTCGATTTCGGCATTGCGCTCTCGATCACCGCATCGGTCATGATCCTGATGACGGCGCTGTTCATCGAAAAGCCGCTTCAGCTTTCCGCATTCCCAACGATCCTGCTTGTCGTGACGATGCTGCGGCTCGGCCTCAACATCGCTTCGACCCGCCTAATCCTGGGACATGGGCATGAAGGGCCAGGCGCCGCCGGCGGCGTGATCCACGCGTTCGGCGAGTTTCTGATCGGCGGCGAAACGGTGATCGGCATCACCATCTTCGCCATCCTGATCGTCATCAACTTCGTCGTTATCACCAAGGGTGCCGGCCGCATCGCCGAGGTCGCCGCGCGCTTCAGCCTGGACTCCATGCCGGGCAAGCAGATGGCGATCGACGCGGACCTTTCGGCCGGGATGATTGATGAGACCACGGCGCGCGAACGCCGCTCGGAGGTCGAGGCCGAAAGCGGCTTCTACGGAGCGATGGACGGCGCGTCGAAGTTCGTGAAGGGCGATGCCGTCGCCGCGCTGATGATCACCGCCATCAACGTGCTGGTCGGCCTCATCATGGGTGTCGCGGTGCACGGCGTTCCCTTTGGCGAGGCGTTCCACACCTATACGTTGCTGACGGTGGGCGATGGCTTGGTCAGCCAGGTGCCCGCGCTGATCGTGTCGATCGCGGCCGGCATGCTGGTGTCCAAGGGCGGCGTGACCGGCAAGACCGGTGCGGCGCTGGGCGAGCAGCTTGGCCGCTACCCGAAGGCGTTCGGGATGGTCGCGTTCCTGATGGGTGCGCTGGCGCTGATTCCTGGCCTCCCCTTCATCCCGTTCGCGGCCTTTGCCGGGCTGAGCGGCTGGGTCGCGTGGAAGATGAGCAAGGAGGCCGACCTGCGCGCTGCGCAGGCCGTTCGTGACCAGGTAGCGGCCGAAGCCGCCGCAGTCCCGGCCGAAGAGCCCATCTCACGTACCCTGGCGATCGACGCCTGCCGCATCGAGATCGGCTATGCGCTGCTCCCGATCATCAACGACGCGCAGCGCGAGCCGCGCCTTGACGATCAGGTGCGCGCACTGCGGCGGCAGATGGCTACCGATTATGGTTTCGTCCTCCCCTCCGTGCGGATCATCGACAACATGGCCCTGAAGGCCAGCGAGTATGTCGTCTACATCAAGGAGACCGAGGCGGCGCGTGGCGAGATCCGGCTGGACAAGCTGCTGGTGATCAATCCCGGCGGCGCCAATGTCGGCATCCCCGGCGAAGTGACACGCGAGCCGGTCTTCAATCTCCCCGCTCTGTGGATCGAGCCCGAACTGCGCGAGGAAGCCGGTTTTCGCGGCCTCACGGTTGTGGATTGCGGCACCATCATCACCACCCATCTGACCGAGCTGGTGAAGGACAATATCGCCGATCTGCTGAGCTATACCGAAACACAAAAGCTCTTGAACGAAGTGCACAAGGAATCGGAGAAGCTGGTCGGAGACATTGTGCCGTCCAAGATCTCCGTTTCGGGCGTGCAGCGGATCCTGCAGAACTTGTTGAGCGAAGGCGTCTCCATTCGCGACATTCCCACGATCCTTGAGGGGATCGCGGAATCCGCGCCGCTGACGTCCAATCTCACGCAGATAACTGAGCACGTTCGCAGCCGGCTGTCGCGGCAGATTTCGGCGCAACAGGCGCGCGACGGCTCCATTCCCATCGTCACCCTGTCAGGCGAGTGGGACGCTGCCTTCGCCGAAAGCATCATCGGCCAAGGCGATGATCGGCAGCTCGCGATGGCTCCCTCGCACCTGCAGGCCTTTATCGCAGCGCTGCGCGGCACGCTCGATGCCCTGGCGCAGCAGGGCGACATTCCCTGCCTGCTGACCAACCCGTCTATCCGACCCTTCGTGCGCTCGATTATTGAACGTGTTCGCCCGGCAACGGTGGTTCTGTCGCAGAACGAGATCCACTCCCGAGCGCGGATCCGCTCTTTGGGCACGATCGGCTGAGCCGAACGCCCGCAGCGGCTGCAACACTCTATAATGAAGGAATGAGGCCCTTTGCGGGTCGGGCGAGGCGCTAAATGACGATTGTCGCAAGCTTTTTCTCCGCGCCGGCCACCGGCATGCTCGCTGTCTCGCAACCAACGCAGCTGATGGGCACCACAGCGGGCTTTTCGCAGGATGTCGACGCCGTTCTGAGGGTTTCGAACACCTTGGTTTCGGCCGGCACCCCCGTGCCCGCCGCCGCGCCTGTTCCTGCTGTCATCCCCGTCGCGCAAATCACAGCACCGGCCGTTGCCACGCCCGCGCCAGGGAAGTCGCAGGTGCAGCCGCCACCCGTCATGATCGAGGAAGCGACCACTCCGCTCCCTAACAACGCTGCTTTGACCGATGGCCGCGCTACCCCGGGCACCCCTCAGTTCCAAACGCGCCTGCAACCGACACCGGCAACGTCGCCCACACCTGCGCAGACGCCGCCGCTTGCCGCGACCCAGCCAAGCTCCGTCGACCCGGCATCCCCTCCGCCGGCAGCGCCGACTACGCCGACACTTGCAGCGGCTCGGGAGGACAAACCCGTCGCGCCCGACGGCGGCCAGCGTCCTCCCGCCAC
>NZ_LSKH01000069.1:0-1351 GCF_001557395.1 Sphingomonas sp. CCH5-D11
GGCGCGCACCAGCGGCAGATCGGGCGGCACGTCCAGCCGAACGTCATGCCCCTCCAGCGCGCCGCGCGCATCATGCGCCGCGCCCGTCACCGCGTCGCTGAGGTCGATCGGCTCGACATGCAGCCGCAGCGCCCCTGCCTCCACCCGCGCCATGTCGAGCAGGTTGGACACGAACCGGTTGAGCCGCGCCGCCTCGCTCTCGATTGTCGCGATCAGCTCGGGCGTCGCCTCGCGGCGCAGCTCGGCCGCCGCCCCGATCACCGCCGTCAGCGGCGTGCGCAGGTCATGGCTGACGGAGGACAGCAACGCCGCGCGTAATTTGTCGCGCGTGCGCACCGCGTCCACGTCGCGCATCTCCGCCTCCAGCCGCAGCCGCTCCAGCACCAGCGCCGCCTGATCGATCAGGCTGGTGAGCAGCGGCAACTGGTCGGCACGGATCGGATCGCCGCCGGTATCGCGCGCCAGCCCCAGCACCGCCAGCACGCGCTCGCCCGCCTTCAGCGGGTGGAACAGCCATTCCGATGCGGTCAGCGTGCCCGACCCCTTGCCCGCCGGCACGCCATTGTCGAACGCCCAGGTGGCGGCGGCGACGTCCATGATGTCGACGCGATATTCGGGATCGGTCGCGGTCTGCACGGTCAGCCCGGCGCCGGCGACCGGCGTCATCAGCACCACCTGAACGTCGAACAGCCGGCGCACGTCGCCGCAGATCATCTGCGCCGCCTCCGCCGCATCGTTGACGCCGCCGATCTCGCGCAGGAAGCCGGCAAGAATGGCGTTGCTGCGCGCGCTCGCGGCGGCGAGATCGGCCTGCGCCCGGACGCGCGCGGTCAGCTGGGTGGTGGCAAAGGCGACGCCCAGCAGCACGATGACGGAGACGACATTCTCGGGATTGTTGATGCTGAGCGTGCCGACCGGCGGCAGGAACACGAAATTATAGGCAAGGCTGGATGCGATGCCGGCGAACAGCCCGGTGCGCAGGCCGTAAAGGCTTGCCGCCGCCATCACCGGCAAGAGGTACAGCATCCCCATGTTGCCAAGGTCCAGCACCTGGAACAGCGCGCTGGCGACGGCGGTGATCGCGGCCACCATGGCGGTCGCGGCGGCATAGCCCGCCGGGCCGCCCTCCCCCATGCGCCGCCGCCGCTGCCGTGCGGATGGCGGGGGCAGCGGCTCCTCCGCCATCGGCAGGACATGGACGGTGACGCCCGGCGTCTCGCGCACCAGCCGGTCGACCACCGATCCGTGGCGCAGCTCGAACCAGCGCGATCGGCGCGACTTGCCCAGGATCAGCTGTGTCGCGCGTGCTTCGGCCAGGAAGCCCTTGATCCCGTCGATCACATTGGTCGCC
>NZ_LSKH01000007.1:0-5143 GCF_001557395.1 Sphingomonas sp. CCH5-D11
GGGGACGGCTGCTCGGATTGGGCAACGGCAGAAAGAGCGGCAAGCAGGACAAGGCCGGCCGCCGCCTTGGTGGTCAAACGCATGAGATTCCTCTTGTCAAAAGGTGGCGCGCAGGCCGATCGTTGCGGTGCGCGGGCTGCCCGGCTGCACCCAGACGGGCGAATAGCTGTTGGCATACCAATGATCGTCGAACAGGTTGGTGACCGATCCGAACAGTTCGACGCCATCGGCTACCTCGACCTGACCGAATAGCCGCACCAGCGTATGTGCCGGCAGAGTGAAGTCCGTGCCTGTCTCGCCATTGCGTTTGCTGACATATTGCACACCCGCGCCGAGCAGGACGTGGCGATTGTCCAGGGTGAAACGCTTCGACGCCTGAACGTTCAGGTTGTGATCCGGAATGTTGATCAGCGGATCGCCGGGTTCGATCTGGAACGAGAAGTTCGGATCGAGCACGCGCGATCGTGCCTCGGCGTCGGTATAAGCATAGCTCAGCAGGACATCCACGTCGCCCGGCAGCTTGCCGTTGAGGTCCAGTTCCACGCCGCGGCTGCGTGCCTTGCCGATCGCGATGGAGAAGCCGGGGTTGAGTGTGTCGGTGGCCAGGACGTTGGATTTCTCCAGCTGGTACACCGCGAGCGTGCCGGTGAGCCGCCCGCCGAGCGCGCTCAGCTTTACGCCAGCCTCGACCGACTTGCTGGTCTCCGGTTCGAAGACATTGCCGTTCGCATCGGCGCCGATGTTGGCGCGATACCCCTCGCCATAAGCGACATAGAGCGACACGGGATCGCTCACCTCATAGACGATGCCAGCCTGCGGGCTGAAGCGGCTGCGCTTGCGCCGGCCGAGCATATTCGTCAGCCGATTGTCGACGCGCAGCAGGAAGTCGTCGAAGCGGCCGCCGACGCGGATCTGCAAGCGATCGGTAAGGCTGATCTGGTCCTGGACATAGGCGCCCATCGTGCGCTGCACGTCCAGCCGGTTCGTAATGGGGGCCGTCGCCGGCACCGGATAGCGGCCGTACACCGGGTTCTGCAGATCGAGCAGATAGCCCGCCTGATCGGTGGTGGTGGGCGTCACCACCGGGCCGCGATAGCGGGTGAAGAACTGGTCGGTATCGAAATAGTCGAAATCGCCGCCGATCAGAACGCGGTGGCGCAGCGCACCGGTCTCGAACTCTCCCGAGATCTCGGCGCGCAACACGCTATGCTCGGACGTGTAGCGCCTGGTGCGCCGCTGGCGTGATAGCGAGCGGCCGTCGATGTAGAGCTTTTGGCGGGACCGAACCGTCTCCGCGTCCGATGACGCGCCGGTCAGCAGCGTATCGCGATGGCTCGCCCCGACCAGCAGGCTCCAGCGATCGCTGAAATCATGTTGCAGCCGTAACTGGTGCCCCGTCGCGCGCGCCACCGTATCTCCGTCACTCGGCTCGCCGAGAAAGCGCGAGCGTGGAACGGTATCGAAATCCTCGTTCAACACGACAATGCCTCGATCGAACGGCACCTCGACGCGCGTCCACTCGAAATCGTATGTGAGGCGGGTGTTGCCGATCCCGAGCCCGATCGACGGCAGGAAGCCCCAGCGCTTCTGCTCCACCGTGTCGCGAAAGGTGTCTTCGCTTTCGGCATAGCCGATCAGCCGCGCGGTGAGATTGCCGGTCAGCGCGACATTGGCATCGCCCTCCGCGCGCACCGTATCGAAGCTGCGATATTGTAGCGACGCGGTGCCAAAGGTACGACCGAGTTCCGCCTGTTTGGTGACGAGGTTGATCGAACCGCCCGGCTCGCCGCGCCCGAGCACCGCCGCCGCCGGCCCCTTCAACACCTCCACCCGCTCGATCCCGGCCACGTCGCGCTGGCCGCTGAAACCGCGCCCGGCGTTGAACCCGTTGACCAGATAGCCGCTCGGCAGGTTCTCGTCGCCGGTGAAACCGCGGACGGCGAAACTGTCCCACAATCCGCCCAACGTGTTCTGCCGCACGACCGAGGCATTGAGATCCAGCGCATCGGTGAGGCGGAGGATATTGTTCTCCTCGATCACTGCCTCGTCGATGGTGGCGATCGCCTGCGGGATCTCCTTCAGCGCGAAGTCGCCGCGATAGGATTGGCGCACGCCGGTGACGGTGATCGCCTCGCGTTCTTCCTCCGCCGGTGTGTCGGCTTCGACCTCCGCCGCGGCGGGTGAGCAGGCCAGGGCGATGGCAAGCGGCAGGGCGCTGGCGAGCGCCGCCGCGCGCATGGATAAACGCACGTGAGTTATTCCCCTTGAGACTGATCCCGACCCTTCGGCTGCGCGCGACAGGCCTGTTCGTGCGCCTGATGACGTGATGTTGTAACAACGTCAATGATATGTTGTCTTATCCGCTGCGATGCGGCAGGTGGCGGCCAATAGCATTCGACGAGGTAGAGATGACGCCACCGCCCGCTCCGATCCTGATCGACGGCCTGACCTTGGCCTATGGCGACCATCGCGTGCTCGACGGCTTGTCGCTGCGCGTGCCCGCCGGCAGCATCACCGCGCTGCTTGGCGGCAATGGCGCGGGCAAGTCGACTACGCTGGCGACGCTGCTCGGCTTTGTGCGCGCGCAGTCCGGCACGGTGCTGGTGGACGGAGTGGATCCCGGCGCCGATCCGGACGGTGCGCGTCGGCGGATCGCCTATCTGCCGGAGAATGTCGCGCTGTACGAGCATCTGACCGCCGTCGAGAATGCCGACTATCTCCTGGCCCTGTCCGACGAGCGCAAGGATCGCCGCGTCATTACCGATGCACTGGCGGCGGCGGGGTTGCAGGACCGCGCCTGGGATCAGCGGCTCGGCGGATTTTCCAAGGGCATGCGGCAAAAGGTAGCGATCGCGGTAGCCCTGCTGCGCGAAGTGCCGGTGCTGTTGCTTGACGAGCCGACCTCTGGCCTAGATCCGCGCGCCACGGCCGATTTCAACGCGCTGGTCGCCGCAGTGCGCGATCGCGGCACCGCGGTTTTGATGGTGACGCACGACCTGCTCTCTGCCGCCGATGTCGCCGACCGGATCGGCTTTCTTGAGGCCGGTCGCATCGTCGAGGAGGTCGCCGCGAGCGGCGCGGAGCGGTTCGACGTGCGCGCGCTTCACGCCCGCTTCGCGGTGGCGACGGAGCGGCTCGCGGCATGAGCGTGACACGTCTTATCGCCCGCGACGAATTGCGCCTGATGCTGCGCAACCGGGTCGCGGTGATCGCCTTCGCGCTGCTGGTGCTGCTGACGCTCGTCGCCGTGCTCAGCTCCTGGTCGCACCAGCGCGCCAATGCCGATCTGCGCGCCCGTCACCAGCATGAGGCGCAGCACGCGTTCGACGCACAGCCCGATCGCCACCCGCACCGCGTGGTCCATTATGGTCATTTCATCTTCCGCCCGCTGGGGCCGCTCGCCGCCTTCGATCCCGGCGTCGATGCGTTCACCGGCAGCAGCATGTTCCTGGAAGGGCACCGGCAGAATACCGCCAATTTCGGTGACGTGCGGCAAAGCTCGCTTCTGGTCCGCTTTGGGCAACTGACGCCGGCCTTCGTGCTGCAGGTGGTCGCGCCGTTGCTGCTGATCTTCCTCGGCTATGGCGCCCTGGCGCGGGAGACGGAGCACGGCACAATGCGCGTCCTGATGCTGCAAGGGGCATCGCGGGGACAGGTGGTACGCGGCAAGCTGCTGGCGCTCGGCACCGTCGCGCTGCTTGCCGGTCTGCCGGCGATGATCGGCTTCCTCGCCATTGCCGGGCAGCCGGGTGCGCTGGCGCTGCCGATGGTGGTGATCGCCCTCGGCTATGCGGCGTATCTGGCGCTCTGGGTGGTGCTGATTGTGCTCGTTTCGGCGCTGGTCCGCCGCAGCCGGGACGCGCTGCTGGCGCTGGTCGCGCTATGGGCCGTGGCGGTCGTGCTGCTACCGCGCGTCGCGCCCGATGTGGCGAGCGCCGCGGTGCCGCTCCAGAACCGGCTTCAGACAGATGTCGCGATCGCGCGCGATCTGCGCCGCATGGGGGACAGCCACAATCCCGACGATCCGCACTTCGCCGCGTTCAAGCGATCGGTTCTGGCCAAATACGGCGTCACCCGCATTGAGGATCTGCCGCTCAACTACAAAGGCCTGCTCGGCATGGAAGGCGAGCGTCTGACGTCCGAGCTGTTCGACCAATACGCCCGGCAAAGCTACCACGCGCAGGACAGGCAGAATGCGCTGGTCGAGGCGGTCGGCATGCTGAGCCCGGCAATCGCACTCCGCTCGCTGTCGATGGCGGCGGCGGGCACCGATTTCGCGGGCCATCGCCGCTTCTTGGAGCAGGCCGAGGCCTATCGCTACGCCTTGGTCCAGCGGCTCAACCGGATGCAGGCGGAGGCGGTCAGCTATGGCGACGACACCGCCACCGACGCCGATGCGGACCGGCGCAAGCGCGTGTCCGCCAGCAATTGGGGACGGATGCCCGACTTCGCCTATCAGGCGCCCAGCGGCGCCATGCTCGCCGCCGGCGCCCTGCCGGAGCTGGCCATCGTGCTCGGCTGGCTGGCCGTCGCCGCAGCGCTGCTCGCCCGGGCCGCGCGCAAGTTGGGAGAGGGCCGTTGAACCTCTGGAGCCACGAACTGCGCCTGCTGCTGCGCGCCCGCCTCACCGTTATCACGCTGGTCCTGCTGGCGGTTCTTTCGATTGCGGCGCTTGCCGCGGGCATGGCGGAAGTGTCGCGCCAGCGCGGTGCGATTGCCGCCATTCCGGTCGCCCAGGCTGAGGATATCGGCGCCGTCGCCGACTATGTCGACCGGACCAAGGATGCGGGCAGCGCGGCCTATTACAGCTTCCATCCCACCTGGGACGCACCGTCGCCGCTCGCCTTTGCCGCACTCGGCATGCGCGACGTGTCGCCTTTCATCCTGCGCGTCCGGGCGCTGGGGCTGGAGGCGCAGATCTATGATGGCGACACGTTCAACCCGGAACTGGCGCTGCCCGGCCGCTTCGATTTTGCCTTCGTGCTGGTGTTCCTGGCGCCGTTGTTCGTCATCGCGCTGTTTCACGATCTCGTCTCGGGCGAGCGCGAGGCGGGGCGGCTGCGTACGCTGACCGCGCTGCCGCGCGGCGGGGCGGGGCTGATGCGGCGGCGTACGTTGCTGCGGCTGACGATGCTATGGGCGG
>NZ_LSKH01000070.1:0-3712 GCF_001557395.1 Sphingomonas sp. CCH5-D11
TCTCGACACGGACGGGGAGTCGACCGCGCCCAGGAAGCAGAAAGCCCGGATGCTCAAATGCGAGTGCGCGACGTGCGGCTATACCGTCAGGACCGCGCGCAAGTGGCTGCAACAGGCCGGCGCGCCGCTCTGTCCGATCGGGGGGCATGGGCCGATGGAGCATGAGCCGCTGGACGACGATGATCCCGAGCCGGAGGATTGAGCGCAGTTGTATATCACAACGATAGACAGGTCATGCCGAAGCGATTAACGATAGTGTGCGCAGTGGGGGCATTATGATATTGGCAGTTGGAAACACAAAAGGCGGCGTCGGCAAGACCACCCTCGCCGTCAATCTCGCGGTCGCACTGGCGCTCGCCGGCCGCGACCTGTTGCTGGTGGACGGGGACGAGCAGGGCACCGCCCTCACCTTCACCCAGCTTCGCGCCGAGCGGCTTGGGCAAGCGGGCTATACCGCCGTCGCCCTTACCGGCGCGGCGCTGCGCAGTCAGGTTCGCCAGCTCGCCAGCAAATATGATGATATCATCATCGACGTGGGCGGGCGCGACACCGGATCGCTGCGCGCCGCGCTCACGGTCGCCGATACGCTCCTGGTGCCGGTGCAGCCGCGCAGCTTCGACGTGTGGGCGCTCGATCAGGTTTCGGCGTTGGTCGCCGAGGCGCGCGAGATCAACGAGGGCTTGCGCGCCGTCGCCGTGCTGAACGGCGCGGACGCGCAGGGGGCCGACAATGAGGCGGCCTTGGAGATGATCGGCGATATCGACGGTATCGAAGTGCTGCCCACGTCGATCGTGCGGCGCAAGGCGTTCCCAAACGCGGCGGCCGAGGGCAGGGCGGTTATCGAGCAGACCCCGCGCGATTCCAAGGCGATAGACGAATTGACGGCGCTGATCGGCGCGGTCTGTATATCAAGATAATATCGGAGTGCGTGTTAATGGCTATCGCTCGTAAACCGAACAGCAAGCCCAAGCCGCCGATTGACGAGGCGGCGGCCGATGCCTTCATTGCCGGCGCGGCGAAGCCCGAGGCCGCGCCGATCGCGGCCGAGGCCGACGAGGCAGGGCAGGGGGCCGAGCCGCGCAAGTCGCCGGTGATGCTGCGTTTCGATCGCGTGCTTCTCGCCAAGGTCGATGCGGCGGCCAAGCGGCGCGGGATCAGTCGGAGCGCGTGGATTCAGTTCACCGTCAGCCGCGCGCTCGATGCCGGCGAGGGATGATCGATCGACGGGAAGGGGCAGCCCTTTGGATCGTGCACTATAGGCGTGAGGGCGCGAAATTGGCCGCGACCGAACGCGACCCCGCCTTGGCGAGGCAACTGATCGTGGAGACATGCCCGTCGTTGCGGTAGAAGATTTGACAGGTTCCGCTCGCTGCGAGATCGCGGCCGTCTCGCAATATGACGCGGGAAACCGTCATCCGATTTCCCGCCATGGCACCTGAGAACCGCGCCATCGAGCCCCAGCTCCGTTGCTGGAAATCGAGGGTCGCGGTTGCCGATCCCCGTTCGATCGAGGCGGAGTCGCACAGGATCAAAGTCGTCTCGTTGCGATATCGGGCGACGCGATCGGGATAGTCGCAGCGTCCGCTTAGCTCCGTCTTCGGCTCGGCCTGGGCGCTCAGCGGGACGGACTGGATGAGCAGGGCCGCCGCTGCCGCCACGACGGACGAAAGGTGAGTTTTGGGGTAGGCCCTCACCGTTCGGCCGCTGGCGCGCTGAAATCCACCAGCACCGGCATTTCGGGTATGTCCCCGCGCAGCTTCGCGCGTCGCACGATGCTATGCTGGTCGATCAGGTTTTGCGCGTCGCGACGGCCGCTCATGGTTTTCGGGAGCCACATCATCGAAACCCGCTCGACCTTGCGGCCCTTCTTGATCGGCGTGAACTCGACCCAGAAGGGGCAGAGCTTGTTGATTTCGTCCTGCGCGACCTTGAGGCAGTATTTGTTGAAGTCGGCGAAGCGTTCCAACTTGCCTTCCGGCACGTTGAGCAGCCCGCGCAACTCCGCAATCGTGAACTCTTCGCTTTGCTTGTATTCAAGGCCGATCCGCCGTTCGATCATTTCATAGAGGCACAGCGCGTATTTCGACTCGAAACAATACATCACCTGCGTCTTGAGGCGGGCATAGACCTCGCTGTTGCGCAGTATCTCGATCAGCTCTTCGGGAATCCGGTAATGGAGGAAGCCGTCTTTTTCGAGGCTTTCGTCGCTGGGGCCGAGAAGCTGGACGCGGCGCTTGTAGCTCTTGCCGGCCTTGCGGATGGTGACGATCGCGATCGTGCCCATCAGGCGCAGCAGCGAGCTTTCTATGCGCTCATTGCCCTGGTGCGTGCCCTTGAGCGCGGATTTGGCGATGCGGTGAATGACCGGCTCGCCGATCCGGTCCCAGGCGTTCGCGATCAGCAGATTGTAGATTCGGCGATCGGCGAGGGTGAGGGGCGACAGCTCGACAATATCGACCAGCTCGCCGGGTTTGACGATTTCCCCATAATTGGCGGGATCGAACGGGTTTCCGCGCCCCTTTTGGGCGAGCGTCAGGGCGGTTTCGCCACCCGAGGCAGTCTTTGCCTTGCCTTCCCTCACTGGTGAGTTTGCGAGAACCATGCCCTCACCTTAGCAGCAACGGTGAGCTAGGCAATTCCTAAAGCTCGCCGATCACGATCGGGGGACGGATACCCCAAAACTCACCGTCAATTCCGCGGCGACCCCAAAGCTCACCAGACTCGACCCCAAAGCTCACTTCTACCAGCCCAAAAGCTCACCGAAGGCTACCCCAAAACTCACGCGACTCGACCCCAACACTCACTTTTCGAGGTTATTTTTCCAAGTTTTCTGCGGGTTTGAGGTAGCCTGAATCTTGAATCTAAGAAGAATCTTTGAATCAGAAGGCGAAAGGTGAGTTTTGGGGTAGCCCCGCCTGTGGATAACTTCGCGCCTGCCGTAGCGACACACCCGAAGAAGAAGAAGAAGAAGAAAAGCACCGCCTCTTGGGGCTTCGCCCCGCCGGCTCGCAGCCTTCGGCCGCCCCGGATCGCTCCGCGATCCTCCCACCCGGCATCCCCATGATGAGCCGGCTCCGCCGGCACGCCTTTGTTTGGTTTAAGGAAGCATGACGCCCGTCACACCTCTCTCACCAGCGCTCCACCAAGAACCAACCATCGAAAATGGCTTTCCAGAAAAGCCAAGCGGATAGATCAGCGTGCAATCGGGAGGGTAGTGGACGTAGAAACGTCCCGGCAGGGGTGATCTCCGGGCCGATGCGCATCATTTCAGTTCTCGGATAGGGTTTCGGGCGTTGAAATCGCCGACGGCGCTCTACGGGCTTCCTAGGCGGTCGATTTTTCCGGCGCGAGATCCACGACCCTTCGGAGTACACCCACCGCCGCGCGAAACGCGAACGGTGAGCCGCTACCCCAAAACTCACCTTTCGCGCGCCAGAGGGGGATTTTCCGCGCTTACAGACGATTTGGTGCGGTGTAGAAATATAGCGGAACGCCATAATTCAGATGCACAAGTAATATCGGTATAGTAGCAGAGTGGCCGATTTCCGGGCCGTGGAGCGCCAATCCAGCGGCGGGGCAGGGGTGGACCCTGAATGCGCTAGGATCGCTCCAACGGCGTCCCTCGCGCGCGCCGATCGGATCGGCTATGGTGTGTGAAGCGAACGGCCCAACGATCGCAACCCGAACCCGCCGCGGCTGCTACCGTGGCGGG
>NZ_LSKH01000071.1:0-4241 GCF_001557395.1 Sphingomonas sp. CCH5-D11
GGCGCGGGCAGTGCGCGCATGATGATCGAGGAGGTTCGCGCGCGCACTGCCCGCGCCTTCAACGTCAACCTGTTCGTTCACGGCCCCGCATGTCCGGATGACGCTCGTGAAGCCGCATGGCTGGCGGCGCTATCGCCACTCTTCGCCGAATTCGACGCTGCCCCGCCTGCGCACCTCCGCACGATCTATCAGAGCTTTGCCGACGATCCGGACATGCTCGCGATGCTGCTCGACGTGGCGCCGCCCATAGTCAGCTTCCACTTCGGCCTGCCGCCTGCAGATACGCTCTCGGCGCTGCGCGGGCGCGGCATTTATCTCATGGCGACGGCCACGAGCCTCGCGGAGGCACGCGCGATCGAGGCCGCCGGGCTCCACGCCATCGTGGCGCAAGGCTTCGAGGCGGGTGGTCATCGCGGTGTCTTCGATCCGTCCGGCCCCGACGATTCGCTCGGCACCATGGTGCTGACACGATTGCTGGCGCGGCAGGCAAGCCTGCCGGTGATCGCGGCGGGAGGAATCATGGACGGCGCCGGCATTGCGGCCGCGCTCGACCTCGGGGCCGCTGCGGCGCAGCTTGGCACCGCCTTTGTGGCCTGCCCCGAATCTGCGGCGGACCAGGGCTATCGCCGCGCCCTGACCGGCCCGGGTGCCTGTCACACGGCGATGACGTCGCTGATTTCGGGCCGACCGGCACGCGCGCTCGCCAACCGGTTTACCGCCTTGGCCGATCGGCTCGCCCACCTTCCGCCCCCCGATTATCCGATCGCCTATGATGCCGGAAAGGCGCTGCACGCGGCCGCCAAGGCCACGGGCGAGTTCGGCTTTGGCGCGCAATGGGCCGGCCAAGGCGCGCCGCTTTGCCGGTCAATGCCCGCCGCAGACCTGGTCCGAACGTTGAAGGAAGAATGGCAACGCGCGCGATCCTGACGCGTGCATCATGCACCGGGGCACCCGCCGGCTGCGACTTGCCCCACCCTGCGAGCAGAAAGTAGCGTGGCAGCACGCCCGGTCCATGGCTGCATCATGACGGGGTAGCCGTCGACCGCGCCCTGCCCCCGCCGTGCGAGCAGAACGTAGCGTGGCAGCACGCGCGATCCTGACGGATGCATCACGCGCCGGGGCACCCGCCGGCTGCGCCTTGCCCCGCCGTGCGAACAGAAGAAGGAGTGGCAACGCGCGCGGACTCGACGGCTGCATCATGCACCGGGGCACCCGCCGGCTGCGCCTCGCCGCACCGTGGGAGCAGAAGAAGGAGTGGCACCGCGCGCGGTCGCGCCGAATGCATCACGCTCGGGGTAGCCGCCCGCTACGCCTTACCCGCGCCGGGCGAGCAGAAGAAGGTGTGGCAGCGCGCGCGGCCCGGACGGATGCATCATGCACCGGGGCACCCGCCGGCTGCGCCTCGCCGCCCGTGGGAGCAGAAGAAGGAGCGGCAGCGCGTGCGGTCGCGCCGAATGCATCACGGCCGAGCTAGCCGCGGCTACGCCTTACCCGCGCCGGGCGAGCAGAACGTAGAACGGCAGCGCGCGCGCCTGACGGATGCACCACGCTCCGAAATTAGCCAAAAGCCGACGTTGCTGATGGGATCGTGCAAAGAGGCTCCTATGGCGAGCATCGGGCAAGAGTTCACCGACACATTGGATGGACAGCTTAGTGGCGATCCGAAGCGGAAATGGATGGATCTCAAGCCGCTCATGGGGCTTCCGCTGTTCCCCGGCTTCGTAATTGTAGCTTGTATGCCAACAGCATCAATCGCGGCGAACACGGCTATGACCATCACCATCATTGTCGATTTGGCGTGGCTGGTACTCATCTTCAAACGATGGAAGGTCAAAGCGGCAGCATTCACTCCGGCCACTCGCTTTTCACATGATCCCGCCGGCTACTAAGCGACAAAGCAGTGTCCGCTAACCACCAGTTTCGGCCGCTCACGATCGCGGTGCAGGCACCCGAAAGCGGACAGGCTGCTCGCGCCCAATTGCAGACGCCGCCCGGTCATGGGATCATGTCCGAATGGAGGCGACCATCTTGAAGGGTGACACGGTGTTGGGAACCGGCGTTATCCAGCATCTTGACCCGCCAATGGGCGTGGCGTTTGGACCGTTCACCCCATCCAGGCGATACAGCGCATACCTTCATGCGAACACGATGGACGGCGAATACCTCGGGGATAAGGCCACCGACTTCAATGCGCTCGTGGATGGTGCCCCCGTTCAGGCAGCCGCCATCGCTATTGAAGATTGGTCGAAATCGCTGGGCGAGTTTCATTTCACGATCTGGTTTCGCGAGGGCAAGGAGTATGATCCTCTCTTCCGGGATCACGCGGACTTCAAAGCCTACTATCCCGACGCTCGATAGGTCCGCTTGCTCCCAATTCCGGCCATCCGCGCTCACGTTGGCGGCACCGGAAAGCGGACTGGCAGCAAACGCCCAATTGCCCGCGCGTTGCCCGCTCAGGGCGAGCAGATCCCCGTCAGCGCCCTTCGCTATTCTCCAGAAACCAGCGGTACGTCGCCGCGATGCCCTCGCGCAGGCTGATCCGCGGCTGCCACCCCATGTTCATCAGCATTCGCGAGTCCATCAGCTTGCGCGGTGTTCCGTCGGGCTTGCTCGTGTCGCGCACGATCTCGCCACCGAAGCCGACCGCCTCGGCCACCATCTGCACCAGTCCAGCTATGGTCACGTCATCGCCGAAGCCGACGTTGACGTGGCTCTCGCCCGAATAGGTGCGCATCAGGAACACGCAGGCATCGGCCAGATCATCGACATGGAGGAACTCGCGCCGCGGCGTGCCCGAGCCCCAGATCTCCATCTCCGTCGCGCCCGCCAGCTTCGCCTCATGCGCCTTGCGGATCAGCGCCGGCAGGACATGGCTGGATTGCAGGTCGAAATTGTCGCCCGGCCCATAAAGGTTGGTCGGCATGGCGGAAATGAAGTCCCGCCCGTGCTGCTTGCGATAGGCCTGCGCCAGCTTGATCCCGGCGATCTTGGCGATCGCATACCATTCGTTGGTCGGCTCCAATGGCCCCGTCAGCAGCGCATCCTCGCCGATCGGCTGGGGCGCGAACTTGGGGTAGATGCACGAGGAGCCGAGAAACAACAGCTTCTCCACCTCATGAACATGCGCCGCCTCGATGATGTTCGCCTCGATCATGAGGTTGTCGTAAAGGAAGTCGGCCGGATAGCTGTCATTGGCGAGGATGCCGCCGACTTTGGCCGCGGCGAGAAATACGGCCTGGGGCCGGTGAGCGGCGAACCAGGCGCGCACCGCCGCCTGATCCTTGAGGTCGAGCTCGACGCGGCTGGCCGTCAGAACGTCGCAATTCTCGTCGGCAAGCCGCCGCACGATTGCCGAGCCCACCATGCCACGATGCCCGGCGACGAACACCGTCTTTCCGGCAAGGTCGAAGGGCTGACCGATCATATCAGGCGTCCTTTGCGATCGGCGCGGTTTTCATCTCTTCGAGATCGGCCAGCACCATCTCGCGGGCCAGGTCGCGCACTGGCGTCTCGTGCGTCCAGCCCAGTTTCGCCTTCGCCTTGGCCGGATCGCCGATCAGCAGGTCCACTTCGGTCGGACGGAAATAGCGCGGATCGATCTCAACGAGGCAATTGCCCGTTTGCGTGCAATAGCCCTTCTCGTCCACCCCTTCGCCCTCCCAGCGCAAGGAGATGCCGACATCGGCGAACGCCCATTCCACGAACGTGCGTACCGGCGTCGTCTCGCCGGTCGCCAGCACGTAATCGTCGGGTTCGTCCTGCTGCAGCATCAACCACATGCCGCGGACATATTCGCGCGCATGGCCCCAGTCGCGCCGCGCATCGAGGTTGCCGAGCCACAGCCGCTCCTGCCGCCCGAGCTTGATCGCCGCCGCCGCGCGGGTGATCTTGCGCGTGACAAACGTCTCCCCGCGCAGCGGGCTTTCGTGATTGAACAGGATGCCGTTTGACGCGTGCATGCCATAGGCCTCGCGATAGTTCACGACGATCCAAAAGCCGTAGAGTTTCGCAACGCCATAAGGCGATCGCGGATAGAAAGGCGTGGTCTCGCGCTGCGGCACTTCCTGCACCAGGCCGTACAGCTCCGAGGTTGACGCCTGATAGAAGCGCGCGGTCTTTTCCATGCCGAGGATGCGAATCGCCTCCAGCAGTCGCAAGGTGCCGACCGCATCGGCATTCGCGGTATATTCCGGCGTCTCGAAACTCACCGCGACATGGCTCTGGGCGGCGAGATTGTAGAT
>NZ_LSKH01000072.1:0-5576 GCF_001557395.1 Sphingomonas sp. CCH5-D11
CGGCCTTCACCATCGTCGCCGAGTGAAGATAGGCGCTGACGGGGGTTGGCGCGGCCATTGCGTGCGGCAGCCAGAAATGGAACGGAAACTGCGCCGACTTGGTGAAACATCCGAGCAGGATCAGTACCAGCGCGACCGGGTATAACGGTGATGCGCGCACAAGGTCACCACGCGTCAGCACGTCGGCCAGTTCGTACGAGCCGGCGATGTGGCCCAGCAGCAGCAGCCCGCCGATCAGCGCCAGTCCACCGCCACCGGTAATGGCAAGCGCCATGCGCGCACCCTGCCGCCCCTCCACCGTGTCACTGCGAAAGCCGATCAGCAGGAACGAGGACAGGCTGGTCAGCTCCCAGAAAACCAGCAGCAGCAGGATGTTGCCCGACAGCGAGATCCCCAGCATCGCGCCCTGAAACAGTAGCAGCAGCGACAGGAAACGCCCCATCGGCTCGCCCTTCGGCAGGTAGAAGCGGGCATAGCAGACGATAAGCAGACCAATCCCGAGGATCAGCCCCGCGAACAGCAACCCCAGCGCATCAAGCCGCAGCGACAAGGCCAGGCCAAGCGTCGGCACCCACGGCAGATGAAGCTGCGCGGCGACGCCGCCAAGCACCGGCGGCGCGATGAACAGCAGTACGCCGAGCGCAGCGACGACATGCCCGATCGCGATACCGGCCTGAACATTCCGGCTGGCCCGCGGGAGCGCTGCGAGCCAGGCGCCGCCCAGGAATGGCAAGGTAGCCAGCAGGATCAGATACAAGCGTGACCCCCGTCACCTGATACGGTGAAACGGAGCGGACAAGACTCCAACGCAGCATGGATGAAAGGCGACAAATCGTGGAACATCAGGGCACGGCTCTCCGGCGCTGGCGGCCCGACCAACGCACGTCCTGCTCGCCCCGACGCGGAACCAAGCACCCCGGCTCCCTTTTACGCGCTCAGCGCCACGCCGCAAGCATTGGCGGGGCCGTTCCCCGTCGCAGGTCCGCCGCGATCGGGCGAACAGTCCCACAAGGCGAACTCCCCGGTCGCCTCCTCTTCAAAGGCAGATCAACTGCGCGACCGCATTTGGTTTCGCTATTCTCAGGCAGGCACCGCCTGGGTAAGCGCTGCGGCTTTCACGACATTTCTCCCGAACGCTTCTGGCGCGGCGGCCATCACGATGGCGCGAAAGGTCGCGAGGTCGGGCAACATGCCGTCCGGTCCCGCTGCCATGGGCGTCTTGTAGGTGCGCATGTTGATGGCATGCAGCAGCAGCGGCAGGCGCGCCGTAACGAACTCCACCTGGCCCGCCGCTACTTCCAGCTGCATCTCGAACTGAACATAGCCTGCCAGGCGACCGTCGACCGTCACCAAAGGGGCGACCACCTCCGTGGCAGGGACGAATGCCGTATCGCCGCGCTCCTCGACGGACACGCCCTGTTCGACCGGTGATCCACCGGTAATCAGCGTGGTGCCATAAGCGGCCGCGCCGCCAACGCCGGCTCCCGCGATCAGCACGGCAAGCGGCAGGAGTATCTTCTTCATGGCGCTGAACCTCAGAACTTGAAGCTTGCGTCGGTCGGCAGCGACGGCGCTTCTCCGATCACGACGATAGTGATGCGCCGGTTCTCGGGCCGATCCGGCTGATCGGGAAAGACCGGCTCGGTGCCGGCCTTCGCCACGACCTCGGAGAAGCGGTCGGTGGTGATGCCCGCTGCCACCATGACGTTGCGCGCGGACAAGGCGCGCTCTCCCGAAAGTCGCCAGTTCGCATCGGACGAGCCCCCGACGCTGTCGGTATGCCCCTCGATCGCAATCATCGTTCCTGATTTGGCAAGCTTGGCCGAAATCTGCCGCAGCATCAGGCGGGCGAAGTCATTGAGTTCCGCCGTGCTGCCGCGGAACATGGATCGTTTGGCGCTGTCCATCAGATTGATGCGCATGCCATCGCGGGATGGCGCCACCTTCACATTCTGCCTGGCGTCCTCTCCTTGCGGGAGACTGTCGATGGCGATGCGCAATTCCTGCGCGAGCACGCGCAGCGACGCGTCCGGCACGTTGGCGGTGCCGCCCCGGGCCACGCCGGCTGTGGCGCTTTCCGCCGACGGCTGACCGATGGGCGCTGCGCTGTCGGTACGGCTGCGTACCGTCCGGCCGCCGGCACCGGGCGTGTCGCCCGGCGAATCGCCCATCGCCGTGGACGCCGCCGCACTCGGCGCAGCGGGGGAGAAATACTCGGCCAGTCCCTTCAGCTGCTGCTTGTCGGGATTGCTGATCAGCCAGAGCAGCATGAAAAAGGCCATCATCGCGGTCACGAAATCGGCATAGGCGACCTTCCACGCGCCGCCGTGATGGCCGCCCGAAATCTTCTTGATCTTGCGGATGACGATGGTCGGCCGCTCGTTGGGACGGGTGGCCATGGTCAAGCCGCCTTGGCGAGCGCCGCGCGCAACCGGTCCTGCACCACCTCCAGGCGTACCGGCTCGATCGCATCATGCGATTTGGCGCCGGCCGCCATGCGGTCAAGCACGGCAGCGCTCTCATCGGTGCATTGGATCAGCAGATCGAACATCTGCATCTTCTCGGTATGATGAAGCGCAAAATGCTCATCCGCGACGAGGAGCATGGACAATTGCTCCAGCAGGACGCGCACATGCCGCAGCTCCTCGGCCACCGCGGTGTGGAGATGCGAAGCGAGATGATCGGTCTGGGTCATGGCGTAAACGCTTCCGTGGATCGGGGAGACTGGCGTCAGAACAGTTCGAGCTCGCCGCCGCGCGGCGCGACGGAGACGGCGACCGGCGGTGCTTCGGCAACCGGGGTGGCGCGCGCCTTCCCCTCGAAAGGCAGGAACTCGACCTTGCGCGCCTGGGTGCCTCCCACGTCGACATGGCCGATCGCGATCCCTTCCGTTTCGAGGAAACGGCGCGCGAAGGCGGCATTGCTGCTGCCGATCGGGCCCAAGCCGGGAACGATGTTCGCGCCGCCGTAAACGTGTGCGCGCAAACCAGTGCGCAGGCCCCCGCGCTGCATCATGGCGTTGATCAGCAGCTCCATGGCGTGAAGACCATAATGGTGCAGGTCCTGCCCGTTCACCCGCTGGTCCTTGCCGGGCTCACCGAGCAGAAAGTGGTTCATGCCGCCGATCCGGGTGATGCTGTCCTGCAGGCAGACCGCGATTCAGGAGCCAAGGAGCGTGGTGATCACGGTTCCCGGTTCCGACACCACGGCATGTTCGCCCTGGATGATGGAGATGCGGCGCATGTCGTGAATCAGGCCAGCGCGCCGAAGACGCGCTCGATCTTTTCCTTCAGCGCCGCCGGCGCAAATGGCTTCACAAGATAGTTGTTCACCCCGAGTGCCGCGGCCTTCTGCACGATCTCTCGATCGGACGAACCCGTCAGCATGATGAAGACCGTCTTGCCGATCACGCCATCCTTGCGGACGGCCTCCAGGAACTGGAGCCCGTCCATCTCCGGCATGTTGTAGTCGGAGATGATCAAATGCACGCGGTCGGAGCGGACGGCTTCCAGCGCCTCGGGAGCGGTGGGCTTATCGCGGATGTCCTTGAACCCCAAGTCCTGGAGGGTCCTGCGGATCATCGCGCGCATGCTGGTCTGATCATCGACCACCATCACTTTGATTGCAGACGCAGCGGGCATGTGACGTTCCCAATCCTTACTTGCGGCACGCCGCGAGGATCGCCTCGGGCATGGCTGACAAACTCAATTCCTTCTGCACCGCGCCCAGGCCAAAAGCCGCGCGGGGCATTCCGTAGACCACGCAGCTTTCACGCGACTGGCCGAGCGTCCGCGCACCGGCATCACGCATGGCACGCAGCCCTTCCGCGCCGTCCGCCCCCATCCCCGTCAGGATGATGCCGATCGCAGCATCCCCGAGCGGGGCGACCGAGCGGAACAGCACGTCCACCGAAGGGCGGTGACCAGTGATCGGATCTCCACGGCGCAGCTTGATGCGCCCGTCGATCCCACCGGCCAGTTCCATGTGCCGCTCCCCCCCAGGAGCAATATAGACGGTTCCACGATGGATCGGCTGGCCATCGACCGCTTCGATCACGCGGACGCGGCATTCCCGGTCGAGCCGCGCGGCGAAGCTGCCCGTGAACATTGCGGGCATGTGCTGCACGACGAGCACGGGCGGGCCATCCGCCGGCAATGCGGACAGGAGCGAGAACAGAGCCTCGACCCCGCCGGTGGAGGCGCCAATGGCGATAATCACGTCGCGAAGGCCTGCACCGGCCGACCGGTTGTCCTGGCTGTTCGACACCTGCCGCCCGATCGGGCGAACGGCGGATCGCGCGGCGGCCTTCACCGTGGCGCAAAGCAATTCGGCGGCACGAACGATCTCCAGCGGATTGCCCGACGGCTTCGCCACGCAATCCACCGCCCCAAGCCGCAGCGCCTCGATCGTCACCTCGGCGCCGCGCGCGGTAAGGGTCGAGCACATGACGACCGGCATGGGCCGGAGGCGCATGATCCGTTCGAGGAAGGAAAGGCCATCCATGCCCGGCATCTCGACGTCCAGCGTGATCACGTCGGGGGACAGCTCCTTGATCATCGCGCGCGCCGTGTGCGGCTCCGGCGCGAGGCCGACGACCTCGATCTCCGGATCGGCCGAGAGGATGCGGTTGAGCGCCGCGCGCATGGATGCGCTGTCATCCACGATCAACGTGCGGACACGCGCCGTCATCGCGGCTCTTTCCGGTAAATCGTGTGGCCACAGGGCGTCATGCGCGTCGCCGCGGGACCGATCAGGCGTTCGGAATGACCGATGTAGAGAAAGCCGCCGGGGGCAAGCAGTTCGACGAACCGCGCCTGCAGCTCTGCGTTCGCCTGATCATCGAAGTAGATCATGACGTTGCGGCAGAAGATGACATCGTAGGACTGCCGCATCGGCCAGGGCTCGAACAGGTTCAGGACCTTGGCCGTAACAAGCGAACGAGCCTCCGCTGCCATCTGGTAGTCGCCTCCGGAGCTGCGCATCCACGCCTCGCGATAGCGCGCCGGCACCGCCTCGACCGTCGCGGCGGAGTAAAGGCCCCGGCTGGCGCTTTCGACCACATGCGGCGCGATATCGGTCGCCAGCAGCTTCAGGTCCGCCTGACGGAGCCAGGCGGGCACCTGCCGGCTTTCACCAAGCAGGCACATCGCGATCGTATGAACCTCCTCGCCGGAGGAGCAGCCCGCCGACCATATCCGGATCGCCCCGCGCCGGGCGCGCTGTTGCAGCCACGGCATGGTGGTCGCGCGAAAGTGGTCGAAGTGATGCGCCTCGCGAAAGAAGTGCGTGTGGTTGGTGGTGAGCGCGACGACCATCGCCGCACGCTCCTCCCTGTCCTTCTGCACGAGCCGCACATATTCCTGAAAGTTGCCAAGCCCCTGTTCGCGCAGGCGCCGGCTCAAGCGCGAATGCACCAGGGTCGTCTTCGCGTCGGACAGATGGATCCGCGCTTCATCTTGCATGATCGCGGCGATCGCCCTGAACTCGGCGTCGCCAAGCGGCGGGCTGCCCGCTGCGATCGGATCGGCATTGATGCGGAGCGCGGCGACAGCGTGGTGGTGGAAAGCATGCAGTTC
>NZ_LSKH01000073.1:0-27215 GCF_001557395.1 Sphingomonas sp. CCH5-D11
CTCCCCGGCCCTCTCCCCTGAAGGGGAGAGGGAGATTGGCGCACTTGCCCTCCTCCCACCCATCGCCTAACCACCGCTCGCCCTCCCCAGGCGATTGAGACCAACGTCAGGAGGATTCCGCATGCAGACCCGCGCCGACCTTTCGGTCGACGACCGCCTCGTCGCCTTTGTCGAGCAGGAGGCGCTGCCGGGCACCGGCATCGCGCCTGAGGCCTTCTGGCAAAGCGCGGCGGAGGTGTTCGCCCGCTTCGTGCCCGAGAACCGCGCGCTGCTCGCTCGGCGCGAGGAATTGCAGTCGGCGATCGACGCGCGGTATGCCGCGGGCGAGGCGGTGGATGCGGCGTTCCTCAGCGAGATCGGCTATCTCGTGCCCGAACCCGCCCCCTTCACGATCGGCACCGGGAATGTCGATCCCGAGATCGCGACGATGGCCGGGCCGCAATTGGTGGTGCCTAGCCTCAACGCGCGCTTCGTGCTGAACGCGGCGAATGCGCGCTGGGGGAGCCTGTATGACGCGCTCTACGGCACCGATGCGCTGCCGGGGAAAGCGACGCCGGGCGGTTATGACGCCGAGCGCGGCGCGCAGGTGATCGCGCGGGCGCGGGCGTTTCTCGACGAGACGCTGCCGGGCTGGGAGGCGGCGCTGACCGGGGGCGAGTGTCCGCACCGGTACGCGACGTTCGATAAGGGCGTGATGTTCGTTCATAACGGGCTGCACATCGAGATTCTGGTCGATCGTGAGCATCCGATCGGCAAGACCGACCCGCTCGGGATCGCGGACGTGGTGCTCGAATCCGCACTCACCACGATCGTCGATCTGGAAGACAGCGTCGCGGCGGTGGATGCCGAGGATAAGGTGGCGGCCTATCGCAACTGGCTCGGGCTGATGCGCGGCGATCTGGTCGAGACGTTCGAGAAGGGCGGGCAGACGCTGACCCGCAAGCTCTCGGGCGATCGTACCTACACCTCGCCGAACGGGACCAGCTTCACGCTCCCCGGTCGCTCATTGCTGTTCGTGCGCAATGTCGGGCATCTGATGACGACGCCGGCGATCATCCTGCCCGATGGGTCGGAAGCGCCGGAAGGGATTCTCGACGCGATCCTCACCTCGCTGATCGGGCTGCATGATCTGAAGCGGCTCGGCTCCTTACAGAACAGCCGCGCCGGCTCGATCTATATCGTGAAGCCCAAGATGCACGGGCCGGACGAGGCGGCGTTCACGAACCGGCTGTTCGATGCGGTGGAGAATCTGCTCGGCCTCGCGCGGCACACGATCAAGGTGGGCGTGATGGACGAGGAGCGGCGCACCTCGGCCAATCTCGCGGCGTGCATCCATGCGGTGCGCGACCGGATCGTGTTCATCAACACCGGCTTCCTCGATCGCACCGGCGACGAGATCCACACCGCGATGCGCGGCGGCCCGGTGATCCGCAAGGCGGAGATGAAGGCGAGCGACTGGATCAAGGCCTATGAGGATCGCAACGTGCGCATCGGGCTGGCGTGCGGGCTCAGCGGCAAGGCGCAGATCGGCAAGGGCATGTGGGCCGCGCCGGATATGATGGCGGACATGCTGGCGCAGAAGATCGGCCATCCGCAATCGGGCGCGAACACGGCGTGGGTGCCGAGCCCGACCGCCGCGACGCTACATGCGCTGCACTATCATCAGGTCGATGTGTTCGCGCGGCAGAAGGAGATCGCCGGGGAAGCGCCGCCTGCTTTGGAGCGGTTGTTGACGGTGCCGTTCGCAGCCGGGCGCAACTGGACGCCGGAGGAGATCCGCGAGGAGCTCGACAACAATTGCCAGGGCATCCTCGGCTATGTCGTGCGCTGGATCGATCAGGGCGTGGGCTGTTCGAAGGTGCCCGATATCCATGATGTCGGCCTGATGGAGGATCGCGCGACGCTGCGCATTTCCTCGCAGCATCTGGCGAACTGGCTGCTGCACGGCGTGTGCACCGCGGACGAGGTGGATGCGGCGCTCGATCGCATGGCGGTGAAGGTGGATGCGCAGAATGCCGGCGATCCCTTGTATGTGGCACTGAGCCGCGACGGGTTCGCGTTCAAGGCGGCGCGCGCGCTGATCTTCGAGGGCGTGACGCAGCCGTCAGGCTATACCGAGCCGCTGCTGCATCGATTCCGGCAGGAGGCGAAGCGGGGGTAAAGCCAAACCATCACCGTTCGTGCTGAGCTTGTCGAAGCACATGCCCCTGGGGCGGTGCGCGCATGACGCGCCCTTCGACAAGCTCAGGGCGAACGGGGCGGGAGTTCATGATCGACCGACCCCCATGGCATTCCCGTGACACCCCGGCTAAAGGCGCGCGCATCCGTCACTGCCAAGAGCATCGCCGAGCCTCATGCGAGTCGCCATCGCTTCCGATCACGCCGCCGTGTCGCTGAAGGCGACACTTGTCGCCTGGCTGCAGGAGGCCGGCCATGACGTCCTCGATCTTGGCCCCGCCACCGACGCGCGCGTCGATTATCCCGATTTCGGCTTCAAGCTCGCCGCCGCCGTGGCGGGCGGAGAGGCGGAGCGCGGCATCGCCTTGTGCGGATCGGGGATCGGCATTTCCATCGCGGTGAACCGCAACCCGGCGGTGCGCTGCGCGCTGGTGTCCGATCCGCTCGCCGCCGCGTTGTCGCGCGAGCATAATGACGCCAACGCCCTTGCGCTTGGAGCCCGCCTGATCGGCGAGGACATGGCCAAGGCCTGCATTACCGCTTTCCTCGACACCGCCTTCGCCGGCGGCCGCCACGCCCCCCGCGTCGACAAGCTCGGCGCGCCTGATTTCCAGAAGGAGCCCGCCGCATGAGCACCAACCCGACCACGTTGAACGACGTGCAGCCTGATGGCTTCTTCACCCGCAGCCTTGCCGAGGTCGATCCCGCCGTCTTCGCCGGTGTCGAGCATGAGCTGGACCGCGAGCAGACCCAGATCGAGCTGATCGCATCCGAGAACATCGTCTCCAAGGCGGTGCTCGAAGCGCAGGGCAGCGTGTTCACGAACAAGTACGCCGAGGGCTATCCGGGCAAGCGCTACTACCAGGGCTGCCACCCCTCCGACGAGGTCGAGCAGCTCGCGATCGATCGCGCCAAGCAGCTGTTCGGCTGCGGCTTTGCCAACGTTCAGCCGCACTCGGGCGCGCAGGCGAACGGCGCGGTGATGCTCGCGCTGGTGAAGCCGGGCGAGACGATCATGGGCCTCAGCCTCGATTCGGGCGGGCACCTGACGCACGGCGCCAAGGCGGCGATGAGCGGCAAATGGTTCAACGCGGTGCAATATGGCGTCACATCCGACACGCATCTGATCGACTATGACGCGGTCGAGAAGCAGGCCATTGAGACGCAGCCCAAGCTGATCATCGCCGGCGGCTCGGCCTATCCGCGGCACATCGATTTCGCCCGCTTCCGCGCGATCGCGGACAAGGTCGGCGCGTTCTTCATGGTCGACATGGCGCATTTCGCTGGCCTGGTCGCGGGCGGGGTGCACCCGACGCCATTCGGCCATGCGCATGTCGTGACCACCACGACGCACAAGACGCTGCGCGGCCCGCGCGGCGGCATGATCATGACCGATGACGAGGCGATCGCGAAGAAGATCAACTCGGCGGTGTTCCCCGGCCTGCAGGGCGGCCCGCTGATGCATGTCGTCGCTGCCAAGGCGGTGGCGTTCGGCGAGGCGCTGCGCCCCGAGTTCAAGAGCTATGCCGCCGCGGTGGTGGAGAATGCCAAGGTGCTGGCCGCGACGCTGAAGGAGCGCGGTGCGGCGATCGTCTCGGGCGGGACCGACACGCATCTCGCGCTGGTCGACCTCACGCCGCTTGGTGTGACGGGCAAGGATGCGGACGAGGCGCTGGAGCGCGCCGGAATTACCTGCAACAAGAACGGCATCCCCAACGATCCGCTGCCGCCGGTGAAGACCAGCGGAATCCGCGTCGGCTCGCCTGCGGGCACGACGCGCGGCTTCGGCACGGCCGAGTTCCGGGAGATCGGCAACATGGTCGCCGATGTGCTGGACGGTCTGGCCAAGAAGGGCGAGGCTGGCGACGCGGAGGTCGAAGCGGCCGTGCGGGAACGAGTTCGCGCGCTGTGCGCTCGTTTCCCGATCTATCAGTGAGGTGAACGTGTCCAAGATCGAGGAAGTGCAGCACACCGTGCAGAACACGCCGGGGCTGGGCAAGAAGATGGCGAAATATGGCGCGGTCGGCGCGGTTCTGGCGATACCGGTGCCCTTCGTGGGACCGGTGCTGGGCGCGCTGGTCGGGGCCGGCGTGGCCTATGCACGCCGGGACAAGATCTGATCTCATCAACTACCGTCATTCCCGCGCAGGCGGGAATCCATACTGGCTAGCCTCTCGATGGAGGCGCAACGTATGAGGTTATGGATCCCCGCCTGCGCGGGGGTGACGGCTTCCAGGACATAGAAACATGCGCTGTCCCTTCTGCGGCCACGATGCGAGCCAGGTGAAGGACAGCCGGCCGACCGATGACGGAGCGGCCATCCGGCGGCGGCGCCAGTGCGAGGGATGCGCCGCGCGCTTCACCACCTTCGAACGGATCCAGCTTCGCGAGTTGACCGTGGTGAAATCCGAAGACCGGCGCGAGTCGTTCGATCGCGAGAAGCTGCTGCGGTCGATCGGCATCGCCGCACGCAAACGACCGCTGGACACGGTGGCGATCGAGCGATTGGTCAGCGGCATCCAGCGGCAGCTGGAGACCAGCGGCGAGGCCGAAGTGACCTCCAAACGGATCGGCGAAATGGTGATGGAGGCGCTGAAGGGCCTCGATTCGGTCGCCTATATTCGCTTTGCCAGCGTTTATCGCGACTTCACCGAGGCACGCGATTTCGAGGAATTCGCTGGTACGGTCGAGGAAGCCGGGCGTAGCTGATCCCCCCCGATTGATCCGGTGCTTGTCTCGCCACCCGATCGCCGGATAGGCGCACGCCATGGTTTCTGATGCTTCCGCTTCGCCCGTCATCGTCCTCGTCCGGCCACAGCTTGGCGAGAATATCGGCAAGGCAGCGCGCGCCATGCTCAATTTCGGGCTGACGGAGATGCGCCTGGTTGCGCCGCGGGACGGCTGGCCGAACCCGGCGGCGGGGCCCGCCGCATCGGGCGCGGACATCGTGCTGGCCAATGCGCGCGTGTTCGACACGGTGGCGGATGCGGTGGCGGACTGCCCTCATGTCTATGCCACCACCGTACGCAAGCGTGGCGTGACCAAGCCGGTCGTAACGCCCGAAGAGGCCGCAACTGAGATGCGCGCGGCGCCGGGTCGTAGCGCCATCCTGTTTGGGCCCGAGCGGTCCGGACTGGAAACGGACGATGTGGCGCTGGCGCGCACCATCCTGACCGTGCCGATCAACCCGGAGTTCGGCAGCTTGAATCTGGCCCAGGCGGTAATTCTGGTGGCCTATGAATGGTCCAAGGGGGAGGCGCTTGCCTCCCCGCCGGAAGTGGCGCTGGAGCCGCCGGCGCCGCAGGAGGAGCTGGAGGGCATGATCGGGCAGCTGGATGCAATGCTCGAGCAGGCGAATTTCTTCTTCCCGCCCGATCGCACGCCGGCGACTCGGCGCACCTTGCGCACGCTGCTGACCAAGCCGGGCTGGAGCAGCCAGGAAGTGCGCACACTGCGCGGCGTGCTTTCGGCGCTTGGCGGTGCCAAGGCGAAGCGCTCTGGCGGCGGGTAAGCGCGGCCGGCCGCACTCGCACCCGCGAAGTCAGTCACGATCCAGTGCGCGGCGGGCGATCATCTGCCGCCAGACCGGCTGGCGAAACAGCCGCTCGCCCACGAAGCGCGCGCCGGCGCGCGTGACGTGAACCCGGTCCTCGCTGAGGATCCGGCCCTGTTCGTCGAAGACGGGCAGACGCCGGCCATCGGCAGAGAGCGCGGCGATGACATCAAGGTAAAGCTCGGCGGGCGTGATCGCGCGGTACAGCCGGCTCGCGGCAAGCGCCTGATCGGAGAGCGCGACGCGCGCGGCGGCACGCTGATGAAGCGGCAATCGGGCAAAGGGGTTTAGGTTGGTCCCGAAATCCTTGGGGCCGACGAACAGGATCTTGGCGCGCAGATCGGCGCGCTCCGCCAGCAGCCGGCCATTACATGTCTGGCGCGGCTTGTGATCATAAACGAGCACGATCAATGTTGCCGCGGCGACCAGCGCGCGCTTGGTGGCACTGAGCCGGGCCCCATCGCACAGGTCCAGATCGTCGCGATAGACGATGGCGTAGCCGGCGAGGGCATTCGCCTCCCGCGCCATGTTCACGAAATCGCGCCCGGTACTGTTGCCCAGAACAAGCGCGCGTCGCTGCGTACCGGGCGGGAAGCGATCGGTTTTGAGCGCGAGCACGCCCATGTTGTACGCCTTGAACGTCGCCGGCCCGTCAGCACCCGGCGCCATGTCGAACCGCTGCGGGAGGCCGCCACGCAGGTGCAGGACGGTGCCGATCGCCAGCAAGGCGATGGCTGTCGGCAGCAGCACCGCGGCGACGGCGCGAAAGCGCATCGAACTGTCGCGGAAAGGTTGTTCGACAAAACGCCAGCTCGCCCAGGCGAGGATCAGCGCGACCGGGATCAGCGCCACGAACTGCCACGTTGGTGGCGGGCTGATGCTGGCGACGCGCAGAAAGGCGAACAGCGGCTGATGCCAGAGATAGGTGCTGTAGCTGATGAGGCCGATGCCCACCATCATCGGCGAAGACAGGAAGCGGTGCGCCAGACCGGCGCGGCAGTAGAGCAGGACAAAAACTGTGCCTGTCACCGGCAGCAGGATCGCCGGCGCGGGCGAAGGCGATCCTTCCGGCAAGCCGAGCACGGCCGCGGCAATTATCAAGAGGCCGGTCAAGGCCAGCGGGTCTGAGCCGCGACCGGCATCGGGGGAGCGGATGGTGGCCGCCCAGCCGCCCGCCGCCAGTTCCCAGGCGCGGGTGTGGAGAAGGTAGAAGTTGCCGACCGGATGCGCCCGCATGCTCCAGAGGCACAGGAGGAAGCTGGCCAACCCGACAAGCGCCAGGGCAAGCGGCACGTGGCGACGGAAGAAGCGGTGAACGGCC
Source organism: Sphingomonas sp. CCH5-D11 (assembly GCF_001557395.1). Classification (NCBI taxonomy): domain Bacteria; kingdom Pseudomonadati; phylum Pseudomonadota; class Alphaproteobacteria; order Sphingomonadales; family Sphingomonadaceae; genus Sphingomonas; species Sphingomonas sp. CCH5-D11. The sequence continues at coordinate 7,053 of NZ_LSKH01000073.1, forward strand.
GCCAGGAGCAGCGGTACGACGATATAATATTGTTCCTCGACCCCCAGGCTCCAGGTGTGGAGCAGCGGTTTGAACTGGGATTCCATGTCCCAATAGCCGCTGGTGACGGTGAGGAGGATGTTGTTCGTAAAGAGCGTGGTGGCGACGATGCTCTGGCCAAGGTTCTGATAGGCATCCGCGCTCATCAGGAACCATCCGGCGATCAGGCAGGCGACGAGCACGACAAACAGCGCCGGCAGCAATCGTCTGGTGCGACGCTCATAGAAGCGCACAATGGAAAAGCGCCCGTTGTCCAGCTCGGACAGGATGATCCCGGTGATCAGATAGCCGCTGATGACGAAGAACACGTCCACGCCGACGAAACCGCCGGCAAAAAGCGACACGCCGGCATGGCTCAGCAGAACTGGCAGGACTGCGATAGTCCGCAGCCCGTCGATCTCACGACGATGCTTCACTCGAGCGCCCCCTTTGCCCGTTCGCGCTATGATAAACGGGCCGTGCTTACTTTGTCAGCAACGGAGCGCGGGACCAGTCTTTGAAGTGATGTTTGTGACCGGATCGCTTTATTCCAACCATTCGGTCTGGTCGCGGCTACATGTCGGGCGAGATGTTCAACGTGTCAGCGACATAATCCACCGCAATGGGCGTAGCGCGTCGCAACCTATGGCAGCGATCAAGTCGGCCGCACGAGGACCTTGGCTCTGCGCGCCAACGGGGCAGCTCGGTTCACATCAATGTCGAGGAATAATGGTGCCCAGGGACGGGATCGAACCGCCGACACTGCGATTTTCAGTCGCATGCTCTACCAACTGAGCTACCTGGGCACACCGGCGGAACGCCGGGGAGCGGTCCCCCTAGTCGGGTGTGCGCCCGCTGTCCAGCCCATCCGGATCGATCTGTGCACCGGGAATGCGATAACCCTCGCCCAGCCATTGCAGGAGATCGCGGTCCTTGCAGCGGCGCGAGCAGAAGGGGGCGTTGGCGGGGTCGCTCGGCTGAGCGCAGAGGGGGCAGGTGTCGGTCATGCGTCGAATATGGGCGTGCGCCCAGTGCGTTGCACCAGCGCGGCGATCCAGTCCGCACGTTCGGTGATTCGCGCGCGCACCGCTGGGGGCAGGCGGAAGCGGTTGGGAGAGGAAGGGGGCGTGCGCTCGATATGGCGCAAGGCGGCTCGTGCGGCAGCACCGACGGGATCGGCGCGGAGGATTTCGGGCAAGGACGGCGAAGTTCGGCCGCGCACGATCTGCAGGAAGCCGAAGCCGTTCACCGCTGTGCGCTCGAAAGGTTGCGCAAGCCGCGAGTCGATCGCGGCGGCGACAGCCTGACGCGCCTCGCGCCCCGCGAGCGTCGGAAAGTCGATGCCGATCGAGCCGCCGATGTCATGACGCTCGATCGCAGCGGCGACGGCCGTTGCGGCGCGCACGGCTAGCACCTCAAGCGGCGGATCCCCGTCGACATCGAACAGCGCCATGGCCGGCGTGGGCCACAGGCGCAGCATGCCGCCAGGAAAGGCGATGTCGCCGGTGATCGCCTCCTCCAACACTTCCGACCAGCCGGCGGCCTCCAGCGCGTCGGGCTCGTGCGCGCGCAGCTCTCGGACGGGCGCGTCGGTGAGGCGTTGTCGCAAGGTGGGGGCGGCGCGGGAAGGCGCGTCGGTGATCCGGCCGCGCGGCGGCTTCGGACGGCCGGGTTCGGGAATAGCGGCGCGGGTGATCTCGACCTGGATCGCGGCCCCGAGCGTGATCCCGGCCGGCGCGCGCGGCAGCGCCACATCCTCGCCCGTGTCGAGCCGGGCGAGATCGCGCTCGATCAGCCGGGCCGGTGCGATGAGACCGGGCTGCGGACCGCCGCCGTCGACGGCGATCCGCGCGCGCAGGATCGTGCCATCATCATCGATCAGGGCGGCGCGCTGCTCGCCGACACCGGCTTCGTACAGCCACTCAGGCAAAGGCGACGCCCGCCGTGGCCAGCAGCGCCTGGGTCTCGAACAGCGGCAGGCCGACGACGCCGGAGTAGGAGCCATGGATGCGGCGCACGAACGCCTCTGCGCGCCCCTGGATGGCGTAACCACCCGCCTTGCCCATGCCCTCGCCGCTGGCAACATAGCCGGCGATCTCTGCGTCGGTCAGCGGCTTGAAGGCGACAAGCGTGTCGGAAATGCGGGTGCGCACCTTGCCCGCTCCATCAACCACCACGACCGCCGACAGGCAGTGGTGGCGGCGCCCGGAGAGCAACCGGAGCATGCGCACAAGATCCGCCTCGTCCACCGGCTTGCCGAGAATGCGCGGCCCGACGGCAATGCTGGTATCGGCGGCGAGAACGACCTCGCCCGTCCCCCGCGGCACGGCGGCTGCCTTTGCGCCGGCGACGCGCAGCACGTAATCGCGCGGCCGCTCCGCCTTCAGCGGCGTTTCGTCAACGTCCGGCGCGAGCACGCGCGCGGGTACGACGCCGATCTGCGCGAGCAGCGCCAGCCGACGGGGCGAAGCGGAGGCAAGGATCAGATCGGCGGGCATCGGGCCCACCCCCACGTCGTGCGCGCGGCTTATTGCGGGCCGGGGCCGCCGCGGCCAGGCATGAAGCGGTAGGTGATCCGCCCCTTGGTCAGATCGTAAGGGGTCAGCTCGACAAGCACTTCGTCTCCGACCAGCACGCGGATGCGGTTCTTGCGCATCTTGCCCGCGGTGTGGCCGAGGATCTCGTGATCATTCTCCAGCCGGACGCGGAACATGGCGTTGGGCAGGAGCTCGACCACCTGGCCGCGCATTTCGAGGAGTTCTTCTTTCGCCAAAAAATCAGTCTTTCTGCGGATGAGGGCGCGCGCGCGCTTAGCTGAAGCAACGCCAAAAGGAAAGGCGCGCCGGGAAAGCGCCAGCGGCAACCCAGCCAAAATGTGGCCGGAAGAGAAACAATTCAACTGCGGGCACGCAATTGGCCGCGGCGCGCCGGTGCTTCTTCACCGGCGCGGCAAGGCTTAACGCGTCGGAACCGGGGTGTCGCCCGTGTAATCATAAAAGCCGCGCCTGGTCTTCTTCCCGAACCAGCCGGCCTCGACATATTTCACCAGCAGCGGCGCGGGGCGGAACTTGGGATCGCCGGTCGTCTCAAACAACACCCGGGTGATTTCGAGGCAAGTGTCGAGCCCGATGAAGTCGGCCAGCGTCAACGGCCCCATCGGGTGATTGAGGCCGAGCTGGCAGGCAAGATCGATGTCGCGGATCGTGGCAACGCCCTCGCCCAGCGCGAAACATGCCTCGTTGAGCATCGGCATCAGGATGCGATTGACGATGAAGCCCGGCGCGTCATTGGCGTGCACCACCGCCTTGCCCAGCGCCGTCGCGAACGTCTCGACGGTCTTCACCGTCTCGCTCGCCGTGGCGAGGCCGCGGATCACCTCGATCAAGCCCATCACCGGCACCGGATTGAAGAAGTGAACGCCGATGAAGCGGGCCGGATCGGGTGACGCCTGCGCCAGCCGGGTGATCGGGATCGAGGAGGTGTTCGACGCGAGCACCGCCTGGTGGCCGAGCACCTCGCCGACCTGAGCGAAGATCGCGCGCTTCACCTCTTCACGTTCGGTCGCCGCCTCGATCACGAGGCCGCAGGCGGACATGCCCTGAACGCCCTCGATCGGTTCGATCCGTTCCAGTGCCTGCTCGCGCGCCTGCGGATCGAGCTTGCCCTTCTCGACGGCGCGGTCGAGCTGTCGGGCGATCCCCGCCTTGCCGGCCTCCGCGCGGGCCTTGTCCACATCGGTCAGGAGGACGCGATAGCCGGCCTGGGCGGAAACCTGCGCAATGCCTGCGCCCATCTGCCCCGCGCCAATGACGCCGACTGCCTGCATGATTTACCCCTATCTGGCGAAGGAGCGAACCATTCGCCCCGTTCGTGCTGAGCTTGTCGAAGCACGTGCCAAGCAGTGCCTCGCTTGGAACACGCCCGTCGACAAGCTCAGGGCGAACGGAGGAAGTAGGTTTCTTGCCGAACGAGGATCAGGCCGCCTTGCGCAGATCCAGCCGATCCCAGATCTCGACCAACGCGTCGGTCAGTTCCTGCATCATCGCTTCGCTGTGCGCCGGGCCCGGCGTGAAGCGGAGCCGCTCGGTACCGCGCGGGACGGTGGGGTAGTTGATCGGCTGCACGTAGATGCCGTATTCGGCGAGCAGCACGTCGCTGATCTTCTTCGCCTTCACCGGATCGCCGACCATCACCGGCACGATGTGCGTGTCGCCCAGCATCACCGGCAGGCCGGCCTCGGTCATCATCGCCTTCAGCCGGGCGGCGGCGGCCTGCTGGCCTTCGCGCTCGACCGACGAGCTCTTGAGGTGGCGCACGCTCGCCAGCACGCCGGCGACCAGCACGGGCGAGAGCGAGGTGGTGAAGATGAAGCCCGGGGCGTAGCTGCGGATCACGTCGATGATCGTCTTGTCGGCAGCGATATAGCCGCCCATCACGCCGAACGCCTTGCCCAACGTGCCTTCGATGATGGTCAGGCGGTGCGCGACATCGTCCCGCTCCGAAATGCCGCCACCGCGCGCGCCATACATCCCGACGGCGTGAACCTCGTCGAGATAGGTCAGCGCGTTATATTTGTCTGCGAGGTCGCAGATCGCCGCGATCGGGGCGACATCGCCCTCCATCGAATACACACTTTCGAACGCGATCAGCTTGGGCGCGTTCGAATCGTCGGCGGCAAGCAGTTCCTCGAGATGCGCCAGATCATTGTGGCGGAACACGCGCTTCTCGCAGCCCGAGTTGCGAATGCCGGCGATCATGGAGGCGTGATTGAGCTCATCCGAATAGATGATGCAGCCCGGCAGCACCTTGGCCAGCGTCGCCAGCGTCGCCTCGTTCGAGACATAGCCTGACGTGAAGAGCAGCGCGCCCTGCTTGCCGTGAAGGTCGGCGAGCTCGCCTTCCAGATCAACATGGTAATGCGTGTTGCCGCCGATGTTGCGCGTGCCGCCCGAGCCGGCGCCCACGTCGTGCAGCGCCTCTTCCATTGCCGCGATCACCTTGGGATGCTGGCCCATGGCGAGATAATCGTTCGAGCACCAAACGGTGATCGGCTTCGGGCCATTGTGACCGGCGAAGCAGCGCGCGCTGGGATAATGACCCTTGTTGCGCAGAATATCGATGAAGACGCGATAGCGGCCCTCAGCGTGCAGGCGGTCGATCGCCTGCGAAAAGGCGCGAGTATAATCAACCGGCCGCGTCGCAAGAGTGTCAATGGACATGGCCCCGCCGCTTACCCCTGTGTCAGTGACAATACCAGCGGATTCAGGCGGTTTCAGTGATCGCTTCGGTCGCTTGTTCGTCGAGTGATGCCTTGGCGCTATAGCCGGATGCAGCTCGGGAAACCGTAGGTCGCCAGTGCCTGATCGAGCCCGTCGCCGATCGTTCCAGTGAAGACGGCGAGGTCGGGCGCCGTGCGGGCAAATGATTCGCCTGTCGTGAGGTGCGCGATTCGGCGGGCGATCCCGGAACCGCCATCGACAAAGGTGACAGGGCGGCCGAACGCCTGTGCAAGCTCCTCTGCCAGCAGGGGAAAATGGGTGCAGGCGAGCGCCACCGTGTCCATGGCGTCGGCTCCCGGCGCATCAAGCATCGGGGCGATGGCGGCCTTGACCGACTCGACCGCCACGGCCTCGCCGCGCAGCTTCGCCTCAGCCAGCGTCACGAGATCCGCCGATCCATGGCGGATGACATGGCAATCGGCGGCGAAGCGCTTGGCGAGATCGTCGACATAGGCCTGGCGCACCGTCGCCGCGGTGCCGAGCACGCCGATGGTGCGGGTGCGGCTGTGCGCCGCCGCCGGCTTGATCGCCGGCACGGTGCCGACGATCGGAATGTCGAGCGCGCCGCGCACCGCCGCGAGCGCGATGGTCGACGCCGTGTTGCAGGCAATGACGATCAGGCGCGGCGAATAGCGCTCGGCAAGGCGGCCGAGCAGGGCGGGCACGCGACCGGCGATCTCCGCCTCATCCTTGATTCCGTAAGGGAAGCCGGCGGAATCGGCGACGTAAACGAAGCGCGCCTGAGGAACAGCAACGCGGGCGCGGGCGACAATCGACAGACCGCCGACGCCCGAATCGAAGAACAGAATGGGGCGCGGATCGCTCATCGCGGGCGCCTTAGAGAAGGTAACGGCGGCTTGGAAAGACGGCGCGAGCCCGCGCGACAATCACGCCGTTCTTGATCTGTATGTTGGAATTGCCGCGTTCATTGAGCTATCGTCATGATCAACGGAGGGATTGTACTGGACACCGAGATCATCTGGAAGCCAGCGGTGGCGGCGCTGATGCTTGGCTATCTGCTGGGCTCGATTCCGTTCGGCGTGCTGCTGACGCGCGCGGCGGGCGCGGGCGACCTGCGCCAGATCGGCTCGGGCAATATCGGCGCGACCAACGTACTGCGCACCGGGCGAAAGGGCCTGGCCGCGGCCACGCTGCTGCTGGATCTGGCCAAGGGATGGTGCGCGGTGGTGATCGCCACCGCTTTTCTGCCGGACAATGAACAGCTTGCCGCCGCCGGCGCCTTCATCGGACATTGCTATCCGCTGTGCCTGGCGTTTCGTGGCGGCAAGGGGGTGGCGACGCTGATGGGCATCGTGCTGGCGCTGCACCCGCCGCTCGGGCTGGTCTATGCCGTGGTGTGGCTTGGCCTGCTGGGCACGCTGCGCATCTCCTCCGTGGCGGGCATGGCGGCGGCGGCGAGCGCGCCGGTGGGCGCGGCGGTACTTGGCCGATTCGAACTGGTGCCGCTGCTGCTGGCGCTGGCGCTGATCGTGGTGTGGAAACACCGCGAGAATATCAGCCGCCTCCTGGTGGGGGCGGAGCCCAAAATCGGCAGCAAGCGTGGCTGATGCGGATCCGCCGGCCGACGCGTTCGACCGGCTCCGCCTGATCCGCACGCCCGGCGTCGGCCCGGTTACCTATCGCCAGCTGCTGCGCCGCTTCGGCAGCGCGCGCGCCGCCCTGGAGGCGCTGCCCGATCTGGCGAAGCGCGGTGGCGGGCGCGCGCAGACGCCGCCCGACCCGAAAGTGATCACGCGCGAGATGGAGGCGGTGGCGCAGCTCGGCGCGCGGCACCTGTTCCTGGATGATCCGGCCTATCCCGCGCTGTTGGCCGAACTGGACGATGCGCCGGCCGCGCTGACGCTGCGCGGCACCTTGCCGGAGGCGAGCCGACCGGCGATCGCGATCGTCGGCGCGCGCAACGCATCGGCCGCGGCCTGCCGCTTCGCGCGCGGGCTGGCGCATGATCTGGCGGCCGAGGGCGCGACTGTCATCTCCGGCCTGGCGCGCGGGATCGACACGGCGGCGCACATGGGGGGCGGTGCCGCGACGGTAGCGGTGATCGCCGGCGGAATCGACGTTGCCTATCCGCCCGAAAATGCCGAGCTGCAAGAGCGGATCGGGCGCGACGCGCTGCTGATCGCCGAGATGCCGCCGGGGACGGAGCCGCGCGCGCGACACTTTCCCTATCGCAACCGGATCATCGCCGGGCTGGCGCATGGGACCGTGGTGGTGGAGGCGGCGCCGAAATCGGGCTCGCTGATCACCGCACGCCTCGCCAACGAGGCGGGACGCGAGGTGATGGCGGTGCCAGGCAGCCCGCTCGATCCGCGCGCGCAAGGCTGCAACCTATTGATCCGAGAAGGCGCGACGCTGATCCAGACCGCGGCCGATGTGTTGGAACAGGTGCGCCCCTTCGATCCGCGCGCCGTCCGCGCGCCGGTCTCCGACTATGCGCCGCAGCCGCCGGCCGATGCCGATGACGCCGCGCGGCGGGTGGTGACGGCGCTGCTCGGCCCGGTGCCTGTCGCGGTGGACGAAGTGATTCGCCAGTCCGCGGTTCCGCCGGCGGTGGTGCAGATGGTGCTTCTGGAACTGGAGCTTGGCGGCCGGCTCGAGCGCCATGCCGGCGGCCGCGTGAGCCTGATCGCCTGATCAGGTCGACGGCGGCAGCCAGGACAGGTCGAGCGCCGTCAGCCGATCGACGTAATTCGCCTCCCGCATCAGCTTTCCCTCGTCGAGCAGCGTCACGCGCCCGGAATCGCGCGCGATCAGCCCTTCATCCTCCAGCTGGCGAAGCATGCGGTTGACGTGCACCGCCGTCAGCCCCGTGGCATCGCCGATCTCCTCCTGCGTCAGGCCCGGCACGAAGCTGTTGCCGAGCGTCAGATCCAGCCGGCGCATGCGATTGCGCACGTGCAGCAGGACGGACGCGACGCGCGCCTTGGCCGAGGTGCGGCCAAGGCCGGCGAGCCGATCGGTGAGCATCACCCGCTCCGCCTGATCAAGCGCGACCATCGCCAGGAACAATCGCGGCTGCTGAAGCGCGATGCGCGCCAGCATGGCCCGGTCGAACGGGCAGACCACGCTGTCCGACAGAGCGGCGACCGTCTCTGGCGCCTGCGGATAAACCAGCGATGGCAGGGACACCATGTCGCCGGGGAACATGAAGCGGAGGATCTGGCGGCTGCCGTCATCAAGGATGACGAAGCTCATCATCATGCCGCTCTTCAGGATGAACAATTCGGTGGACGAATCATTCTCGCGCACGAGGGTCGCCCCCCGGCGCAGGCTGCGCTGGCGTTCCTCCAACTGCAGAAGTGCGGCCCGCTCCTTACCGCACAATGGGACGAATTCGCCGAGACGCTCGGCAAAACGGCTAACGGTCACGCGTGATTGCCCCTCGGATCAAGCATCTACCGCTAGTCGCCGTCAGGACCGGGGCGCATTAAAGTCGATCAACATCGTTACGCCTCAATCGCTTGGCGAGGCCATGGCGGTTCGATAGATGCGCGGGATGGACCGTATCCTTATCCGTGGTGGCAACCGGCTGTCGGGCAAGCTGCCCATTTCCGGCGCCAAGAACGCCGCCTTGACGCTGATGCCCTGCGCGCTGCTGACCGATCAGCCGCTGACGCTGCGCAACCTGCCCCGGCTCGCTGACGTGGATGGCTTTGGCCATTTGCTGAACCAGCTTGGCGCCTCCACGGCCATCGAGGGCACTCGGCCGGAGGAATTTGGCCGCGTGATGACGATCCGCACCGGCCAGCTCACCTCGACCGAGGCGCCCTATGACATCGTTCGCAAGATGCGCGCGTCGATCCTGGTGCTGGGGCCGATCCTGGCGCGGGCGGGCGAGGCGCGGGTGTCGCTGCCGGGCGGCTGCGCGATCGGCAATCGCCCGATCGACCTGCACCTCAAGGCGCTGGAAGCGATCGGCGCGGAGCTGGAAATGAGCGCGGGCTATGTCACCGCGCGCGCGCCGACCACCACCTCCGGCGCGCGGCGGCTGTCGGGCGGGCGCTATCGCTTCCCGGTGGTGTCGGTCGGCGCGACCGAGAATGTCGTGATGGCGGCGGTGACGGCCAAGGGATCGTCGCGGATCGAGAATGCCGCGCGCGAGCCCGAGATCGTCGACCTGTGCCGCTGCCTCGTGGCGATGGGTGCGCAGATCGAGGGGATCGGCACCGAGACGCTGGAGATCGAGGGCGTCGATCGTCTGCACGGCGCGACCTACGCCGTCATGCCCGACCGCATCGAGGCGGGCAGCTATGCCTGCGCGGCGGCGATCACCGGCGGCAGCCTGGAGCTGGTGGGCATCGACGCCGAAAGCATGGGCGCGACCCTGTCGGCGCTGGCGGATGCGGGCGTGCTGGTGGAGCTGAAGAAGAATGCGGTGTGCGTGACGGCGCAGGGGCCGCTCCAGCCGCTGACGCTGACCACCGCGCCCTTCCCGGGCTTTGCCACCGACATGCAGGCACAGTTCATGGCGATGCTGTGCAAGGCGGATGGCGCCAGCGTGCTGACCGAGACGATCTTCGAAAACCGCTACATGCACGTGCCCGAGCTGGCGCGGATGGGCGCGGACATCACCGTTTCCGGGCGGACGGCCGTGGTGCGCGGCGTGGAGCGACTGGTCGGCGCGCCGGTAATGGCGACGGACCTGCGCGCATCGATGAGCCTGATCCTGGCGGGGCTCGCAGCAGAGGGCGAGACAGCGGTGAGCCGGGTGTATCACCTCGACCGCGGCTATGAGCGACTGGAGGAGAAGCTGTCGGCGGTGGGTGCGGATATCGAGCGCGTCAGCGACGGGTGAGAGGGCCGCAGGATCAGGCGGGTGCTGCTTGGTGCCGTCGAGGCCTTCGCATAGCTCCCGCCTTCACCGGATGAACTCTTACGCGGTCGACGACACTTTCATCAGCACAAGGCCGGACACGATGAGAGCGGCAGCGATGAGGCGCAGGGCGGTCGCGGCCTCGCCAAAGATGACGATGCCGACGATGAATGCACCGACTGCGCCGATACCTGTCCAGATCGTGTAGGCGGTGCCGAGCGGCAGCGAGCGCATCGCCCATGCCAGCAACCCGAAGCTGATCAACATGCCGACGGCCGTCACCACACTGGGCCATAGTTTCGTAAACCCGTGCGATTGTTTCATCGCCGAGGCCCAGACGATCTCGAACACGCCGGCAAAAACAAGAGCAATCCACGCCATGGCAGCCTTCCCGAAAGCTGCCGGGCCGTCCCGGTCTTGATCACCCATCGTGGGGCGGGAACGTGGTCGCCGCCGCGGAAATATGGCCGTTTACTACGGATTTTTCAACGTGTGCCATCGCCATTGATGGACGCTGGCGGATCAGATCGCGCTGCGGGAGGAGAAGTCTGGCCGCGTTGCCCCACCCGTTATGGGCGAGGCAACGCGGGGTCAGCGTAGCGCCACGGCCTCGCGATCCAGCACCGCCGTTTCCTCGGCATAGCTGGCGCAGTCGCTGGCCCAATTCTGGTACACCCGGCCGTTCGCCGCCTTGTACCAGCTGCGGCAATGCGGGTCGGCCCAGACGGTGCCGGACAGAAGCTGCGTGATCCGCTCGTTGAAGCGGCGCTGGCCGTCGGGGGTGACGTTCGCCGCCTTGGCCTTTTCCGCCTCCAGCGCCGACAGCGTCTGCAGCATGTAACCGACCTGCTGCTCGATCATGAAGCTGATCGAATTATGGCCGAGATTGGTGTTCGGGCCGTAGAGCATGAACATGTTGGGGAAGCCCGACACCATGATGCCGAGATAGGCCTCCGGCCCTTCCTTCCACGTTTCCTTGAGCGTGCGGCCTTCCTCGCCGACCACCTGCATCGACCAGTCCCATTGAGTGGTTTCGAAGCCGGTGGCGAAGATCAGCACGTCCAACTCGTGGAAACCGTCAGTCGTGCGGACGCCATTGGCCTCGATCCGATCGATCCCGTTGGTTTCGAGCGACACATTGTCGCGCATCAGCGCCGGGTAGAAATCGTCCGTGATGAGGATGCGCTTGCAGCCGATCGGGTAATCCGGCGTCAGCTTCGCGCGCAATTCCGGATCCGGCACCTGCTCCTCGAGATGATCCAGCGCGGTGCGGGTGAAGGCGGCGCGGCCCTCCGGCGTCCATTTGAACGCCTGCCAGAAGAAGCTGTCGGCATTGTCGAAGATCATCGCGCGCTGCGACGCGCCGAGCTTTGCGGCCATTTCGAGATTGGTGGCCATCAGCGCCTTGGTTTCGGGCGTGACGTGATTGTCGTTGCGCGGGATCACCCAATTGGGCGTGCGCTGAAACACCACCAGCTCTCCGGCGACCTTGGCGACCTCGGGAATGAGCTGAACCGCGCTGGCGGCCGAGCCGATCACGCCGACGCGCTTGCCGGCGAGATCGACCTTGTCGTTCCATTCGGCCGCATGCCACTTGGGCCCGGTGAAATCATGAACGCCGGCGATTTCGGGAAAGCAGGGGCGGCTGAGCTGGCCAAGCGCGGGAACGATCGCGTCGAACGTCTCGGTGACGCCCTTTTCGGTGGTGATCGCCCAGGTGCCGGAGCCCGAATCCCATTTCGCCTGTGTCACGCCTTCGTTCAGGCGCAGCGCATCTGCCAGGCCGAACTGATCGACCAGGCTCTTGGTATAATCGTGGATTTCCGCGCCGCGCGCGTAATGGTGGCTCCAGTTCGGATTGGGCGCGAAGCTGAACTGATACAGGATCGCCGGCACGTCGCAGGCGACACCAGGATAGCGATTGGCGCGCCAGGTGCCGCCAACCGAATCGGCATGTTCGAAAACGGTAACGTCATGGCCGGCTTCGCGCGACTTGATGGCGGCGCACAGCCCACCCATTCCCGCACCGACCACCGCGATTCGCTTGCTCATCCGTCTCTCCACTTGCGGTCTCGGGCCGCTCGCCGGCGAGGATGCCTCGTCAGGCGCGTGGAGGGAAGAGGGTTTAAGTCGATTGCGTTAATGGATGCGCGGCGAACACCCTGGTGAGCGCGCCCGCCGCGGTGCCTGCTGGCCCACGGCGGGTGCGTCTCAGTTGAACCGCCTCAGCGGCAGCGCACATTGTCCTTGTCGATCGACTTGCCGAGCGCGGCCCCGCCAGCGCCGCCAAGCAGCGCGCCGAGGAGGCCCGATCCGCCCGGACGAAGCGCCGTGCCGAGCACGCCGCCTGCAATGCCGCCGACGATCAGGCCAGTGGTGCCATCATCGCGGCGGCAGTAATAGCGCCCGTCTCGACCGGCATAGACGCGATCATTGTCCCTCAGCCGGCGTTCGCTGTATCGCTTGTCGTCTCGATAATAACGGTCCGCTTCATAACCGCCGTAGGCGGGATCGGGACGGTTATAGTCATAGGCGGAATAGCCTCCGCCGCCATAGCCCGAGTCATAGCCGGTGCCCATGCAGCCGCTGACCATGGTTGCCGCGCCGATTGCGGCCAACGCAACTTTCCGCATCGTTTCCTCCTTCGTACCTTTGACCAAAACCCAATGGCTGGGCCGGGCGAAAGGTTGCGACGAAGCAAAGCGATGCGGCCGATGAATCAACGGTAGTGGCGATCGTTCTTCTGGATCCGGACGCGGGCGCTCAGCCGGTCATAGCGGGCGTTGAGGTCGCGGCGTTCCGCGGCAGAAAGGCCATTGCCGCTGCGGCGGTAGCGATCTTCCAGCCGCGTCAGATCGCGGAACTGGTTGCGCAGGCGACCGGCTTCGGCACGGTTCAGCGCGCCGCTGCGCACGCCCTGATCGATGCGCGCATCAATGGTGCGCTGGCGCTGGTTGATCGACTGCCACCCCTGCGCCGTAGCGGGGACGGCGGCGGTTGCGACACCCATACCGGCCAGGACAAGGGCGAGATGCCGAAACGCGCTCTTCATGATCTTACTCCTCTTTTCCGTCGCTTGGTGGCGACGGAAACAGAGGTAGGCGCGGGCTGTCGCGCGGCTGTGTCGCAAGCGCCGCTCAAGTGTAACGGCACGTCGCAGGTCGTTCAGCTTCGTTCAGCTTTCTGGCGCCCGCGGTGGTGATCACCGCGGGCGACGTAGCAGATCAGCGCGCGATGCCGCCCGCCGCGAGCACGGCAAGCGTCATCAGGTCGCCCGCCGTCGAGGTCATCGGCGCGATCTGCACCGGCTTCTCCATGCCGATCAGCATCGGGCCGATCACGCTATCCCCGCCCAGTTCGCGCAGCAGCTTGGCGGAGATATGCGCCGACTGGAGGCCGGGCATGATCAGCACATTGGCCGGGCCGGACAGGCGGGCGAACGGGTAATTGGCCATCTGCTTGGGATTGAGCGCCACGTCTGGCGGCATCTCGCCTTCATATTCGAAGCCGACGTTGCGCTTGTCCAGTTCGGTCACGGCATCGCGGATCCGTTCCAGGAAGGTGCCCTTGGGATTGCCGAAGGTGGAATAGCTGAGAAAAGCGACGCGCGGTTCATGGCCCATGCGACGCGCGACCGCAGCCGTCTGCTCTGCGATGTCGGCCATCTGTTCGGGCGTTGGCCGCTCGTTCATCGTCGTGTCGGCGATGAACACGGTGTGGCTCTGCCCGACCATGACGTGAATGCCAAAGGGGGTGCGGCCGGCCTCCGGATCGATCACGCGGCGCACCTCACGCATGGACTGTGCCCAGGTGCGCGTGATGCCGGTGATCATCGCATCGGCATGACCAAGCTGCAGCAGCACCGCGCCGAAAATGTTGCGATCCTGGTTGATCATCCGCTCGCAATCGCGGCGCAGATAGCCGCGCCGCTGGAGCCGCTTGTAGAGGAAGTCGACCATCTGCGGCACCAGCGGCGAGATGCGGCTGTTGTGCAGCTCATATTCTTCCGGATTCTGGATGCCGAGCGCGCGCAGCCGATCGGGCACGTCATCACGGCCGACCAGCACGGGGATGCCGTAGCCGCCTTCCTTGAAGTTGACGGCCGCGCGAAGCACCACTTCCTCCTCGCCTTCCGCGAACAGCACCCGCTTAGGATGCGCGCGCGCGCCCTCGTATGCGAGGCTGAGCACCGAGGTGGTCGGGTTAAGCCGCGCGCGCAGGCTCTGGCGATAGCCGTCCATGTCGAGGATCGGGCGCGTGGCGACGCCCGAATCCATCGCCGCCTTGGCAACCGCGGCGGAAACGACTTCCATCAGGCGCGGGTCGAACGGCGCCGGGATGATGTAATCGGGGCCGAAGACGTGCTGCACGCCATAGGCCGCGGCGACTTCCTCGGGCACGCGCTCGCGCGCCAGCTCGGCAATCGCCTGCGCGGCGGCGTTCTTCATCGCATCGTTGATCCCGGTCGCGCGTACGTCGAGCGCGCCGCGGAAGATGAACGGGAAGCCTATGACGTTGTTGACCTGGTTGGGATAGTCCGACCGGCCGGTGGCGATGATCGCGTCGGGGCGCGCCTCCTTCGCCAGTTCGGGGCGGATCTCCGGCTCCGGATTGGCCATGGCGAAGATGATTGGCGCGGGGGCCATGTCCTTGACCATTTCGGGCTTCAGCGCGCCGGCGGCGGAGAGGCCCAGGAACACGTCCGCGCCGTGCAGCGCCTCGGTCAGCGTGCGCCGGTCGGTGACGGCAGCGTGCGCCGACTGCCACTGGTTCACGTCCTCGCGGCCTTGGTAGATCACGCCGGTGCGATCGCACATGATGACATTGTCGTGCTGCACGCCCATCGCCTTCATCAGCTCGGTGCAGGCGATCGCGGCGGCGCCGGCGCCGTTCACGACAACCTTGATGTCCTTGAGCGAGCGCTTGGTCAGCAGGCAGGCGTTGATGATGCCGGCCGCGGTGATGATCGCGGTGCCGTGCTGGTCGTCATGGAAGACCGGGATGTTCATCCGTTCGCGCAGCGTCTGCTCGATGATGAAGCATTCGGGGGCCTTGATGTCTTCAAGGTTGATGCCGCCGAATGATGGCTCCAGCAGTTCCACGCAGTTGATGAAGGCGTCGACGTCCTGGGTCTTCACTTCGAGGTCGATCGAATCGACGTCGGCGAAGCGCTTGAACAGCACCGCCTTGCCTTCCATCACCGGCTTGGAGGCGAGCGCGCCGAGATTGCCCATGCCCAGGATCGCGGTGCCGTTGGAGATGACGGCGACCAGATTGCCCTTGGCGGTATAGTCATAAGCGGTCGCGGGATCGTCGGCGATGGCCTGCACCGGCACCGCGACGCCGGGCGAATAGGCCAGCGACAGATCGCGCTGCGTCGCCATCGGCTTGGACGCGATGATCTCGATCTTGCCCGGGCGTCCCTCCGAATGGAACAGCAGCGCCTCGCGCTCCGAGAACTGGATCGTCGTGTTGGTCTTGTCGGTCATCTCGCCCCCGGCGGAAGGTTACATCCCAAGCCTTTAGGGGGTGCAGGGGGCGATGCAAACCGCACGCAAACGTCAACGGCGAAAGCAGTCGCGCTGATGGTCTTCGACGATCCCGACCGCCTGCATCCAGGCGTAAACAATCGTCGGGCCGACGAACTTGAAGCCGCGGCGCTTCATTTCCTTGGAGATGCGTTCGGACAGCGGCGTGGTTGCGAGCCATTGCGTGCCGTCGCTGACGACCGGCTTGCCACCGGTGAAGCCCCAGCAGAAATCGTGGAAGCCCGACGCGCCCATTTCCAGATAGATCTGGGCGCCGCGGATGGTAGCGAGGATCTTGGCGCGGGCGCGCACGATGCCGGCGTCCGCCATCAGGCGCTCGACATCCGCATCGCCGAACGCCGCGACCGCCGCGGGATCGAAGCCGGCGAAGGCCGCGCGGAAAGCGGCGCGCTTGTTGAGGATCACCTGCCAGGACAGGCCGGCCTGGAAGCCTTCCAGCATCAGCATCTCCCACAGCATCCGCGGATCGTGCTGCGGCACGCCCCATTCGGTGTCGTGGTAGGCGCGCATGAGATCGTTGCTCTCCGCCCATTGACAACGGATCGTCATGCCGCCGCACGTTCGTCGAAGGCGGCGCGGGCAGCCTCGATCCGATCGACATTCTTCGCCGCCCACACCCAGACCCCGCAAAAGGCATAGCTGAGCCCCTCGCCGAGATCGGTCAGGCGATAGTCGACGCGCGGAGGGACGGCCGCATGAACCGTGCGGATGACGAGCCCGTCACGTTCCATCTGGCGCAGCGTCTGGGTCAGCATCTTCTGGCTGATGCCCTCTGCTGCGCGCAGCAGCTGCGAGAAGCGCTGCTCGCCCGCTTCGGTCAGCACCTCCAGCAGGATCATGGTCCATTTGTCGGCGACGCGGCCAATCACCTGAGTGACAAGCGCCTCTACCCGCGGATCGAGATCGGCGGGGTAGTCGTGATCGACATGCGGTATCTGCACGGTAAGTACCCCACTTCCAGGTGCCTTCTTCCCGATGGTAACCACGGGGACTATCTGCCGTCCAGCAATTCCGATGGAGGCTAGCATGAACATCTCGGGCAACACGATCCTGATCACCGGCGGGGGCAGCGGCATCGGCCGTGCGCTTGCGGAGGCGCTGCATGCCAAGGGCAACAAGGTGATCGTCGCGGGTCGGCGGCAGGCGGCGCTGGACGGGGTTGTCGCAGCCAATCCGGGCATGGCGAGCGTGGTGCTGGACGTGGGCGATCCGGCTGCGATTCGCGAAGTTTCTGCGCGGCTGGTTGCCGAGCATCCCGATCTCAACGTCGTGATCCAGAATGCCGGGATCATGGTGGCGGAAGACGTCGCGGCCGACGACTGGGCGCTCGACACGGCCGAGGCGACGATCACGACGAACTTGCTCGGCCCGATCCGGCTGACCGCCGCGCTGCTGCCGCACCTGAAGGGCAAGGACGGGGCGACGATCATGACGGTCTCCTCGGGCCTCGCCTTCGTGCCGCTGGTCGCGACGCCGACCTATTGCGCGACCAAGGCGGCGATCCACAGCTGGTCCCAATCGCTGCGCGTGCAACTGGCGGGCAGCGGTGTCGGCGTGATCGAGCTTGTGCCGCCGGGGGTGCAGACCGAGTTGATGCCGGGGCATGACACCGACCCCAATTCGATGCCGCTCGCCGATTACATCGCCGAGGTGATGGCGATCCTGGAGGCGAACCCGACGGGCGAGGAGATTGTGGTGGCGCGCTGTCGTCCGTTGCGCGCGGCGCAGGACGATGCCGCGCATGGCGCCGTCTTCGCGCGGCTGAACGCCGGCTTCCTCAACAAAGCCGGCTGACGCGGCTTTCGAGATCGAGCAGCAGGATCTTGTTCGGCAAGCCGCCGCCGAACCCGGTCAACGCGCCGTTGCTGCCGATCACCCGGTGGCACGGCGCGACGATCGGCAGCGGATTGCGCCCGTTCGCCGCGCCGACCGCCCTGGTCGCGCTGGGCCGGCCGATGGCGCGGGCGATATCGGCATAGCTGCGCGTCTCGCCATAAGGGATGGCGAGCAACTGCGCCCAGACCGCGCGCTGAAAGGCGGTGCCGACGGGATCGAGCGGCAGATCGAAGGTGCGGCGGGTGCCGGCGAAGTATTCCTCGAGCTGCCGGACGGCAGCGGCGATCACCGGATGATCGGGCGCCGCGATGCGCGGCGCGTAACGGGCCTGCATCGCCGCATCGTCATCCCACAGGATCGCGGCAAGGCCCGCGTCGCTGGCGATCAGCGTGAGATCGCCGGTGGGCGAGGGGACAATGGTCGTCGCAAAGGTCATGGCGCGGCTCCTTCGGCAACGTCCTAATAGATGGCGCGGGCGCGGGCGTCCCGCCGCTTGCGGCCAAAGTGCTCTCGTCAGCGGCGGCATGTCTGGCTAGACAGGGAAGATCCGCCAGGCGGCGCGGCGCATGCCGTCCGCTTCGCATCCGCCACGTCTCCACCGCCCGTTCCGACACCCGAAAGCCATGGCCGAACCCACCGCTCCCACGCCGATGATGGCGCAATATCTGGCGCTGAAGGAAGAGGCGGGCGATTGCCTGCTGTTCTATCGCATGGGCGATTTCTTCGAGCTGTTCTTCGAGGATGCGCGCATCGCGAGCGGCGTGCTCGACATTGCGCTGACCGCGCGGGGCGAGCACGCCGGCGTCAAGATCCCGATGTGCGGCGTGCCGGTACATTCGGCGACCGCCTATCTCCAGCGGCTGATCAAGGCGGGGCACCGCGTCGCCATCGCCGAACAGACGGAGAGCCCGGAGAAAGCGCGCAAGGCGCGCGGATCGAAGGCGCTGGTCAACCGTGCGATCATCCGCTTCGTCACGGCGGGCACGCTGACCGAGGAAGCGCTGCTCGATGCGCGCAGTGCGAACTGGTGCGTCGCCGTCGGTGAGGCGGCGGGCGGCGTCGGCATCGCGGCGGCGGACGTGTCGACCGGGCGGTTCGAGGTGATCGCCTGTTCCCCCCAGGCGCTGGGCGCGGAGCTCGCCCGGCTGGCGGCGGCGGAAGTGGTCGCGGCAGAGGGCAGCGATGCGCCGGCGACGGTGTGGCGACCGCGCGGCGATTTCGACAGCGCGCGCGGCGAGGAGCGGCTGAAGCGCCTGCATGGCGTCGCGACGCTCGACGGCTTCGGCCAGTTCGACCGCGCGATGCTGGCGGCGGCGGGCGGGCTGATCGCCTATCTCGACCATAATGGGAAGGGCGCGCTGCCGTTCCTGCGTGCGCCGGTGATCCGTCGCAGCGCGGAGACGATGGCGATTGATGCGGCGACGCGCGACAGCCTGGAACTGACCTGCACGTCGGGCGGCACGCGCAAGGGCAGCCTGCTGGATGCGGTGGATCGTACGGTAACGGGCGCGGGCGCGCGGCTGCTTGCGGCCGATATCGGTGCGCCGCTGATGGACAAGGCAGCGATCGAGGCGCGGCTGGCGCTGGTGACCTTGTTTCACGACGACGCCGACCTGCGCGCACGACTGCGCGAGCGGTTGCGCGCGCTGCCCGACATCGGGCGGGCGATCGGGCGGTTGGCGGCGGGGCGTGGCTCCCCGCGCGATCTGGGGCAGCTGCGCGACGGGCTGGACGGGGCGTGGCTCCTGGCGGAGGCTCGCGAGCCCGTTGCCCCCCACACCGTTCGTGCTGAGCCTGTCGAAGCACGGATCGAGGGCGCTGCGCTTGCGACACGCCCTTCGACAAGCTCAGGGCGAACGGGGGAGGGAGGCGAGCTTCTTTCTCAGCTGACTCCGCGGCTGCGCGGGCACGGCGAACTGATCGACCTGCTCAAGCGCGCGCTGGTGCCCGCGCCGCCTATCGATGCCGCGAACGGCGGCTTCATCGCGGAAGGCTATGACGCGGCGCTCGATGATCTGCGCGATGCGGGCTCCGGCGGGCGGCGGGCGATCGCGGCGCTGGAGGCGCGCTATCGCACCGAAACCGGGATCAACGCGCTGAAGATCCGGCACAACAATGTGCTGGGCTATCATGTCGAGGTGCCGGCGAAGAATGCCGATGCGCTGATGAAGCCCGACAGCGGCTTCACGCATCGCCAGACGATGGCGGGCGCAGTGCGCTTCAACGCGCCCGAGCTGCATGAGGTGGCGAGCCGGGTGACGCAGGCCGGGGCGCATGCGGTGGCGGCCGAGGCGGCGCATCTGGAGGATCTCATCGCCGCCGCACTGGCATCGGCCGAGCCGATCGCGGCGACCGCCGATGCGCTGGCGCGGCTGGACGTGGCGGCGGGGCTGGCGGAGCGCGCGGCCGAGGGCGGCTGGGCGCGGCCGAGCCTGGTGGAGCATCCGTGTTTCGAGATCACTGGCGGTCGGCACCCGGTGGTCGAGGCGGCGGTGGCGAAATCGGGCGAGCGGTTCGTCGCCAATGATTGCGCGCTGTCGGAAGCGTCGCGGCTCTGGCTCGTGACGGGGCCGAACATGGGCGGCAAGTCGACGTTCCTGCGGCAGAATGCGCTGATCGCGGTGCTGGCGCAGGCGGGGAGCTATGT
>NZ_LSKH01000074.1:0-15662 GCF_001557395.1 Sphingomonas sp. CCH5-D11
TACTCCTTCCCTGGCCGTTTTCAGAAGAAACCGTTGCGTCGGCCGTCGCGACGGTCATCGTGGCGGGCGCTGCTGTCGCCCAGCGCCGAGCGCCGGACCTCCAGCTCAACCCCGTCCCCCTTGCGGCGAATGCGGACATCCTGCGGGGCGATGTTGTTGCGCTTCGCCCAGCGGTCTGCGTCGGCATCCGAGCCGAACTCGCCCATTTCCTCGAAATCCCAGTTGCTCATGTCTCCTGTCCCGGTTGATCGCCGTGCCGGCGCGCGGGGGCCGGTCCTGGCGGTGCGATGCGAAATCCCCGCGCGTGGATGAAGGACAGTGTCACTGGATCGAGGCCGGTTTGGCGGCGATGCGCCGGACCACGAGATTGCTGTCGGCCCCCAGACGAAGATCGAGCGTGTGCCCGACCCGTCGCGTGAACAGCATCACGCCGGCAACCTCGTCGTGCAGCGTGCCCTTGCCGAAGAAGGTCCGAGAATCTGCCCATTCGCGGCCGTGGATGAAGCGGACGCGATATTGGCCGAGCGGGGCTGGCACGGTGACACGCTCGAAGGCGCGGACATAGACCGACAGCCGGTTCTTCGCCGTCGCCGGATCGAGCAGCTGGACGATGCTATTGTCTGCCGCACCCTGAATGGTCAGGTGGCTTCTGACGGTTCGCAGGTCGACGCTGGAGGAGACGGCGACCGTTCCCGATTCCGGAAAACCGGTGTTCGTCCCCACGATTGACGCGAACAGGCTGGAGGTTGCGCGCTTGATCTGGCCCTGCCCGGCCCAGGCCGCAAGGACCAGTGCGATGGCAACACCGACGCCCAGCGCCTGCCAGTAAGGGGCCGGCGTGAAGCGCGGGCGGGGCCGCCATCGACCGCGCTGATAATCGTGGCCCCTGTTCCTGGCTTCGAACCACGACCCTTTCGATCCGCCAGATATCCAGCTCGCGCTCCCCAGCGGCACCGATTTCCTGAACCCGAAGCGGTTCAGCTCGACCCGTGCCTTGCGATCGTTCCATTGCGTCGCACCGGGATCGAGCCCCTGCCGCTTGCGGTAGCGATCGCGCATATAGTCGCGATCATCGATGCCCATCGACCACCTCCATCGACTGCGAGGGGAGAGCCAGGGGAAACACGTCCATTCTGGACAGCATCGCGTGATCGCGCAGCGAGGCCTCGACGGCGACAACCTCGCTCGAAGTCAGTCCAGGTTCGCGTCGTACGAACAGGATGGTCGACGCCGATCCTGCCAGCCAGCGCGCGATGGAGATCCTGGGCATCAGCCGGTCGTGGTCGGCGAAAGCGTGGGTCGCTCGTCGCACGCCGGCCAGCACGGTCATTCCCCAACGCAGGGCGTGACCGTTTCCAGAATCGTGTCCCGCCGCCTCTGCGACGGCTTCCGGCGGGAGATCCCGTATCAGATCGCGGACGGCCGAAAGGGTCGCACCAGGTTCATCGCCGGCATGCTGGATCGCGCGGAGCAGCACATAGCGCGAAGCGCAGGTGTAGCCCGAGCAAACGTCAGGATCGTCGGGAAGGAACGCTTCGATCGCGGACGAGCGTGCATAGTCGCTCGGATGGTCTGCGAAGAAGTCCCAGTTGCCGCGCGCGGGGTCGATCAGCTGGTCGCGGACCTGGTCGGCGAGTTCGGCGATCGCGTCGCCATCGCCGAATACCGCGAGCCGGCCCCCGTCACCGGCGCGGACCGCTTCAAGCGCCGCTTCCGTCAGATCCGCGGTTTCGGCGATCGTGAGGGTCGCGTGCGTCGGCTCGGGTTGGCGCCGGAAGCGAAAAGGGAAACTACCGTCCACCGGGCGTACCTTGGGTTGCGGGCGGAACGAAAATTCCACCATCGGTGTGAAGCGACGCGCTGACGATTCCGCATCCGACCGCCCAGGCGAAGGTGAAAGCCGCCACCGCGGCCGCCAGGAGTCCCGCCTGACGCAACCGGCGCGTCAGCGGGACGATCATGCGTGGTGCGGTTGACCGTGGCTCCACGGGCTTCCTGCGGGCCTGATGGCCATACTCGGCCGTTCCCTCGATCGCGTCGCAGGGCGGCGTGTCGAGCCGCGAGGTCCGACCGATGCGGGGAGGCCCGTGCATATAGTCGCGGTCGGCGAGGCTCATCGTGCTGGCTCGGACCGGACCCGGAGGGCACGCAGCGCGCGGGTGAGCGGCAGGAGTAAGACGTAGGTCAGGCCGAAAATCGCGGCCATCGCAAGCGTTTCGCCGCCCCAGTCGAGCGCATCGTCGCGCCGCGCGAGCTGGCTGCATTGCGTGAGCGTATGAGTGTCGAGGTCGCAGGCGTGCCAGTGCTTGGTGGCGATCACCTGGTCCCAGGTCGGTGGTGATGTGGTCATGCTCATAGCTCCAGTCCGATGTCCTTTTCGGGGTAGGGAAGTTCAGGCCCTTTGGGCTCGACCGGGACGCTGAACCGGGAGAGGTCGAGCGAGGGATCGGTACGGATGTCGATCTTGCCGCCGGTCGAGGGGCGGGCTGTATCTGCGCTCGGCTCGCCTCCGACTTTCTCCGGTCCGCGATCGAGGTCGGGCGGCAGCGAAGGGTTGAACGTCTCGCCCGCGCCGGCTTTCGTGGCTGCGCCGGCAGCGCCGCGATCGGGGTCGATCGACAGCGCGCCGGTGGTCTCGAGCGCCGAGGTCTTGTTGCCCTCGTTGCGCTCGATCGCGGCGGTCAGCTTCTCGCGGTCGTCGGTGAACAGCTGGATGTCGTCGCGGACGCGCGTGACGGTGACGTTGAACAGCCGCTGGTTGGAGAGGTTCGATTCCCTGTGGCTCATCACCGCGATCGCGGTGTCGGTGGTGATGCCCTGCGCCGCGTGCATGTTGAGCGCGTAGGCGAGGCTGATCCGCTCCATCATCGGATCGCCCGCCTTCAGCTCGTGGAGGGTGCCGTCGCTCGCCTCCACCTTGATCCCCGACGGGTCGGCCGAGACGACGCGGGCGATATCGTTGTTGTTGAG
Source organism: Sphingomonas sp. CCH5-D11 (assembly GCF_001557395.1). Lineage (NCBI taxonomy): Bacteria > Pseudomonadati > Pseudomonadota > Alphaproteobacteria > Sphingomonadales > Sphingomonadaceae > Sphingomonas > Sphingomonas sp. CCH5-D11. The sequence goes on from NZ_LSKH01000074.1 coordinate 2,971, forward strand.
GCCGCGGTCCTTGTCGTTCTGGGTCCAGCGGATCTTGTCGCCCTCATGCAGCTTGATCTGCTCGCGCTGGGCGAGCTGCATCGCGTCGGTCTTGTCGACCGGCGATATCTTCTGCGGATCGAAGGTCCGTACCCGGTTGCCGATCTGGACCTGAACGCGCCCCTTCGCGTCGACGCCGAGCACGTCATAGGTGCCGGGGCTGAGGCCGAGCTCGCGCATGGCATGGCGCAGGTCGATCACCTGGCCGGGCTTATAGGTATGCGCGTAGCGGAGTTCCTCGCGCGTGACGTTGACCTTGTCGAGGACCGGGGTGACGACGCCGTCCCCTTTCAACGTGCCCTCCGCGGCGAGGCCGTCCTGGATGCGCACGTTGAGCTCTGCGCGCGCGACGCGGCCCGACGAGAACATCGCGGTGGTCTCGCGCTGTTCGGGGGTTAGGCCCAGCCAGTGTTCGGCCGCGGCCTTCACATGCTCGGGGTTGGCGGTGACCTTGTCGCCGAGCATCGCCATCGCCTCGCGCACCTCGCCGCGGTTGGTCAGCGCGGCGACGGTGCGCAGCTGCTCGGTGCGCTGGCGCAGATTCTCGTCCATCCGCGCCAGCGTGATCCCGCCGGCCTGCGCGAGCGCGAACGCCTTGCCGGCGTCGACCGCGGTGATCTGCTGGCGATCGCCGATCATCAGGAAGCGATCGACGCCGAGCGCATTGGCGATGCCGACCAGGTGCTTCATCTGCTCCGAGCCGACCATCGAGGCTTCGTCGAGGATGAGCGTGGTGCCGGCGAGCGCGTCTCGCGCGCCGTCATAGCCCGCGCCCTTCCCAGCGAGCGCGTGGCGGGCATAGCTGTGGACGAACGAGGACACGGTGCGGCTCTCGATGCCGGCTTCGGCGCCGAGACGATCGGCGGTCGCCTTCATGAGCGCGAGACCGACCACCTTGCCGCCTTCCTGCTCGACATTGCGCGCGACGCTCGCCAGCATGGTCGACTTGCCGGCGCCCGAGACGCCCTGGACCGCGACGATGCGATCGGCGGAAGTGAGCGCCATCGTCGCGGCCGCCATCTGCCCTGCATTGAGTTCCTTGTCGCCCGATGCGGCGTTGATCCGCTCGATAACGGTGTCGGCGGAGACGATCACCCGCCCCTCCCCCTTGCCGCGCTCGATCTCTGCAAGGATGCCGCGCTCCGTCGCGAGCGCCTCGGGCGTCGTGACATGGGTGACGACGCTGTCGATCCGGTCATCCTTGCCCGGAATCAGCTTCTCGTTGCGGATGAGCTCGGAGACGCGCGCGTCGACATGCGCGGCGGTGACACCCTTCAGCCCGAGGTCGAGCGCGGTCCTGGTGATGTCCGGCACCGCGAACGCGGCTTCGCGTTGGGCATGGATGCGGATCGCGGAGGCGACGGCGTGCTGGGCGCGCAGATCCACCGGCGCGATGCGCAGCCGGTCGAGGCCGCTGGCGACGAGCGGATCGGCGGGTCGGAATAACTCGCCCAGGCTTTCGCGGAGATTGGCCAGGACGTCACCGAGGCGCTCCATCGGTCGTGGCTGGGCATCGAGGCCGCTGGCGCCAGCACGCTCGCGCGCGGCATCGACCAGTGCCTTGCCGTCGAATCCGAGCGCGGCCGCCCGGTCACGCCATTCCTGGCGCAGGGCATCGCGATCCTCGACGTTCAGCTTGGCGTCGCGGGTATTGTTGGTCACCTTGCGCAACGCCTCGGCGGAGGTGACACCGAGCTCGCCGGCTTTCGCCAGGATATCGGCGCGCCGCTGGCTGAAGGTGTCGATCACCTCCTTAGGCACGCCGGCGATCTCGAACTGGCCGTGCTTGCCGGTGACGCTTGTTTCGTAGCCGATCTTTGCCAGCTCGGCGCGAAACTGGGCGTGATAGGCCGCGCCGATCGTGGTGTTGTTCTTCCAGAGCTGCTGGTTGTGGAGCGCCTGCCATGCCCCGTTCGCCATCTTGGTCATGTTGGCGATAAGGACGTGGATGTGGCCCTGCGGATCGAGAGCGCGGCTCGTGTCGTGCTGGAACAGCGCATAGACGAGGTTGCCGGTTCGCACCGCATCCCCTGACCTGGACTGATCGTAGGTGCGGCCTTCGGCGAAGGTCTTCTCGACCCATCCCATCGTCGCCTTTACGGCGTTCATATGCGCGGTGAGGACACGGGTGTCGCAAGCGACATAGGCCATTACGCTGGCGGACTTCGGCATCGAGAAGGTCAGGTCGACACCGAGCCTGCGACCCTCGACCTGCCCGACCTTTTCGCCATCGGGCATCTCGCCGTTGAGGATCTTCTCGAAGTCTTCCTTGGTCACCTCGCCCTTGAGGCCAAGGTCGGCCGCGCCCACCCCGCCCCAGGCGGTCGCCTCGGACGAATGCTCGGCGGTGTAGTAATCGTCCTTGGCGAAATACTGCGCCGCGCCGGAGGCGGACTTGACGGAAGCGACCGACAGCATCGGCTACATCCCCATGTCCATGTCGTCATCGATCTCCGGCGAATGATCCGGGCCGTGATGACGATGGTGGTGATCGGGGTCGCGCTGCGTCGCAAACCCATCGCGCAATTCGCGGGTCGCCTGGTCCTCGTGGCGATCGGCATCACCGCGATCGGACCGGCTTTCCGGGGCATGGCGTGACGCCTCGCCGCGCGTCGGATCCACCCCGCTCTGCGGACCCGCACGGTTCTCGATCGGGGACATGCCCATGCCGCCGAGTTGGGCATCCAGACTGGATGAACCTCCCGTCACAGGCTTGGAAGGTTCGCCCCCGACCCTCGTTGCGGCATCCGACGCGCGGACGGCATCGACGCCGGTCGGGCTGCTGGCGACGCCCTTGCCGGTTATCTGATCGATCACCACCGGCAGCGACCCGGTGACCTCCATCGCCGCAGCCGCCTTTTCAGCCTCGCTACGCGGCTTCTCGGGCTGCGAGGCGGTCAGGTCCGGCTCTTGCCTTTCCTTCGCCTCCACGCCCCCCACAGGCCGTGTGGGGGTATGCTCGCGGCCACCCTCACCCCCCTCATCCGCGCCATTGTTCCGGGTGTTCTGACGACGCCGGTCTTCCGGCGAGACGTATTCGGTAGGCTTGAAGTTCTTGCGGGGCACCGCCCCCGGCGCGACCTCGGCATAGGAGCGGTATTTGAGTTCGATCCGCGCAGCAGGAAATCCATCGGGAAACTTCACGAAGCCGTGGAGCGACGGCAGGTTGTTGATGTCGTCGGGGATGACCAGCGGCTCGATCGCCGTGCGAGGCGTGAGGGTCGAGGCGTCGCGGGTGTTGTTGTAGCCGTAGCTGTAGGCCTCATCCATCTGGCGGACCTCGCGGCTGCCGATGAACTCGGAGCACTTTTCGGCTGTGGTTCGATCGGCGGTGGCGAGGATCAGCTTGGTGCGCGCAAGTCCGGTGAGCGCGGTCGCGTTCTGCAAGCCATAGGTCGCGACCAGCTTGTCGAACGAGTGGATCCCAAGGACGAACGCACCGCCGAAGTTGCGGGCCGACTGGAGGCCATGCTCGATACCAGGAAGCGCGTGAAGCGCATGGACTTCGTCAAACAGATACCAGGTCCGCAGGTCACGGGTCTTGGGCAGGCGCATGAGGTTGTTGACGGCCAGATCGATCCACAGCGTGAACAGACCGCGGGTCATCTCGAGGTCGTTGTACGAGCCGGTGATGAACATGATCGAGCCGTCGCGATTGTCGGTCGCGATCCAGTCGCGGATCGAGAAGGCGGGCGGGCCGCCCGGGACAGGGTCCGGCATGAAGCGTAGCGCCTGTCCGTTGACGTTCAGAACCGAGCGGATCGATTCCGCCATGCGGGCGGCTTTCTCGGTCGTCAGCGGGGCGGCGATGGTGTCATCGAGCTTGGCGTTGATCGACTTCAGATCGGCCTGCATCAGGTGGTGCGCGATCGCGGCGTTGTTCGCCTCACCCATCTCTTGAAGCTTCAGGCACATCTCGATGAAGAGCATCCGCGCGGCGTTCTGCCAGAACGGTTCCTTGTCGTCGGGATGCGAGGGAATGAGGGCCGATGCGGCCGAAACGAAGTCGGCATAGTTGCGGCATTCGTCGAACAGCGTCCACGGCGCGCAACGCTCGTCCATAGGGTTGAGAATGACGTCGGTTTCTGGGTTGTAGAACGTCTCCACGAACACGCCGGTCAGGTCAAAGATGACCGCGCGGTGACCGCGCGCGCGAAGCTGCGAGACGTGGCTGCGCAGCTGGGTCGTCTTGCCGGTGCCGGTGGTGCCGATGAGCATGGTATGGCTCTGTTCGAGCCGCCACGGATAGGGGATGCCGGCGATCGTGTATGGAACGTGGATGCCCCGGTCGATCCGATCGAGGATCGGAGCCTTGGCGACGAGTTCGGGGACGTACGGCGGATCGTGTTCGGCGCACTCGGTGCGGAACTTGCGCCGGTTGTGGCCGCTGACAGTTTTGACGAGCACGTCACGCTCGACCAACAGGGCGCCGCGGTTGTGGCGTTCCTGGAGCATGTCGCTGCCGCGCTTGTTTGCCCACATGATGAACCACATGATGATCGGTGCTGCGATGAAGGCCGACATGACGAGTGTCGTCAGGAAGATCTTGACCGTCTTCGCCCAGGCATGAACGACATGGGGTTCGTAGGGGACGTAGCCGATCGGAACCTTGGTCACGATGCCGTTTCGCAAGGTCAGGTTGATGAGGTGGAATTTGTCCCCGCCGACCCACGTCCAGATGGCGGAATAGAGCTTCATCAGGTCGAGCTGGAACTCATGCTCGGCGAGGCCCAGCCAGACGAAGATATTGAACAGGACGATGAACGTCCCCAGCCATATCCAGATGGGCACCTGGAGGCCCGCCCAGGTCATCTTGTACTGACTGGCGAGAAGCTGCGAACCGCGGGTGAAATTGCCCGAGTTGCGGGTGATTCGCCCCCGCGCGGAATGGTGCTTTACGGTCGCCGCCTGACCGTTGAACCGGATGTCGCCGCTACGCATGGAACGTCGCCAGGCGCTCCTTCGCGGCTTCGCGAAGCTGGGGTACGACGTCGCCGTGATCGCGTGTGATAATCACGTCGATCGCCGCCTGCATGTACTCGAGAACGAGGACCGCACGGGTGATGTTGAAAGTATGCTCGGCCTCAGCGAAACGGATACCGAACATAAGCGCAGTGCGCGCGGCCTCAGACCGGGAGCACGACCGTTTCGCGGCTACACGATCAAGTGCCGCAATCTCTTCAGACGAAAGTCTGAAGGCTATCGTCGAGTTAGACATTCACCACCCACTTGAAAGTGGCTGGTGGGGTTTTCGGAGAGTGGAAAATACTACAGCCTGGTCCCGAGGTATAGAGTGAAAACGCATTCACTCTGCAAACAGGGATTTTCGCGCGTTCTCAAGCGCTTAGGGGAGAACCACCAAGGCGTTTGCAGGGGCAAACATGTTTGCCCCTGCAAACACCGGCAATTACAGACACTTAACCTGCGGCGTGCCGCGTACGGTGTGCAAATCCTTAGGGACTGTCGCGGTGGTGGTGGCATCATGGCTGGATGTCCGATCATTGGACTGGGTTCCGGGAGAGTAAGCGCCGCAGGCAGGCGACCACCGGACTGGACCGAAGGGTATTGGGCGGAGCAATCCCGCCCCACGACGGACCTGGCCGAAGGGCAGTGTCCGTCGCCTCATGCTGGTCCGGTAAAGCCGGACCAGCGAGCGATTATGAGTGTCGCTATTGTGCCGGTGGAGCGGTGCTGGCATCGTGGGAAATGGAGGCCGATCCACGATCAGAAAAGGCAGGTCATATGGCACGGAGTATCGAGCAGGAACGGGCACAGCTTGAGGCGGACGAACAGCGGCTCAACGAACGCCGCAAGCAACTGGCCGATCGTGAGCGTTCGGAGCTGCTGAAGGAGGTGGAACGGTCGGGGTTGATGAAGGCCGATCCTGCCCAGTTCAGCGCGATCATTGGAGCGATCAAGAAACTCGGGATCGCCGAGACCGTGAAGCGCCTGACCGCGTAAGCGGGTCAGCGCGAAAGCGGGCTCAAGCCCATCATGCAAATAGAAGGGGAGCTGCCGTTAGGCGCTCCCCTTTTCAATGCTTGGGCCGAGTTGGCGAAGCTTCGGTCCATTCAGGCATAAGAATGGGGAGCATCGAGGCGAAGCCCGATGCTCCCCGACGCGATGGCGACTGGAGGGAGGCTATCCCCAGACCATGCGTATCCCTTCACTGGTGTCGGCCTGAGCAGCGAGGGTGTCGAAGCGTTCGAGGTAACGACCATCGAGGCGACCAAGGTCGCGGCGAACATAGGGCTGGCCGAGTGTTTCGCGTAGTTGCCCGATGGGCATGCTGCCGCAATTATCGTCCGAAAGTCGTAGCGCGTCGAGGACGTGGAAGGCGTTGCCGTTCGCGAGATTGATCTCCGCTGCGCCGTCCGGGGTGCTGGCGACGCGCATCGTGATCGTGCGGGTCGCGTCATCGTGCCAGAAGCGCACGTTGAGGCCACGGAACTGGGCTTCCTCGACCACGGCGATGACACCCACATCGTGATCGAAGATCGCGCAGATCGACGCGAGCGACCAGGGGCAGACGCGAGCTTCGAACGAGCACGACACGAGCGGGTCATCATCCTCGTCTTCGAGCAGCTGGCCACGTTCGCGGGCGAAGGCGCGGAACGCGGCAAGCTGGCGGGCGGTGATGACGGCGGGCGCGGCGTCGGCTTTGCGATCGACGCTGAGGAAGAAGGTGATCGACATGGTCTGTCTCCCATTGGAACCATCATCTCCGGTTCCCCTCCCCCTTCCGATCCGTCAGGATCGGCATGGTCGATCATCCTGCCACGGGGTCGGTCCGCAGGACCGGGTGCCCGAGCGATGCGTAGCTGGTGCTCGCAATGCGCAGGCATTGCGGCACCGCGAGCGAGCCGGGCTTCGGTCGGACCGCGCCGGTCGATGCGTAGCGAGCGCGACACGCGGAGGCGTGGCCGCGATGCGAGCGAGACGGGCGCGGTCGATAAGCTAGCGCGATCGCCACCGCGATGCGTAGCGAACCGGCGATCCGAAGGGATCGCCGTGAAGCGAGCGAGCCGTGCCGGTCAGCTCCTGCGCGATGGCATCGGCACGGTGCGATGCGCAGCGGCAGCGCAGGCGATGCGACGGCATCGCCGCGCCCGCCAGCGAGCCGTGCCGATGCGGCAAGCGACATGCCGGGTGAGACGCGCCGGTCGATGCGTAGCGAGCGCGACATGCGCAGGCGTGGCCGCGATGCGAGCGAGACGGCGTGGCCGATCAATGGGTGCGATCGGCACGGCGCGATGCGCAGCGGCAGTGCAGGCGATGCGACGGCATCGCCGCGCCCGCCAGCGAGCCGTGCTGATGCCGCAAGCGTGACGCCGGTTGAACCGCGCCGGTCGATGCGTAGCGAGCGTGACACGCGCAGGCGTGGCCGCGATGCGAGCGAGACGGCGCGGTCGATAAGCCAACGCGATCGGCACGGCGATGCGTAGCGAACCGGCGATCCGAAGGGATCGCCGTGAAGCAAGCGAGGCGTGCCGATTGGTGTTCAACGACGATCGCCAGTCGTATCGGCCGAGGCGTAGCGCGCTGGTCATCGCATTCAGCGATGACCGCAAAGCGAGCGAGGCGATGCGACGGGTGTCGGTATCGACCCCGGCACCGGCGAGGCGTAGCTGGCAGTGGCAATGCGACGGCATTGCCCTGCCGCGAGCGAGCCGTGCCGAGCGGGCAACGTGGCGTGATCGACCGATAGGTCAGTCCCACGCGGCGCGATGGGGCTCGATGCCCCGGAGCGCCGCCCAGGGCGACGTAAAAAAGGGGAAGGACTCCGGTTGCCCGGAGCCCTTCCGTGGGTGCGTCAGGCGCGGCGGCTGCGCTGGCTCGGCTGCACCGGTGCCTGTCCGTCCTTGCGGAAGACGTGGAGCGGTACGCCGGCGGTACGCAACTTGCGAGCGAAGTCGATCTGGACGCCCGATCCTTCGCAGACGATCGCTTCGACGGGACGCAGCGAGGCGATGCGGTCGTTGCGGAGGAACCCGCCCCGGTTGCCGTGGCGCTTGTCGAGGAACATGCGCACCAGCTTGACCTCGCGCGAGGCCGCCCACGACGCTGCGATGGCGTCGGCACCCTTGTTCATGGCGGTGGTCATCAGGACCATCGACGGGATGCGACGCTTGATCTGGTCGAGGCGTTCGAAGAGCTGCTCGTGGTCGTGCCATTCCATGCCGCCCGAGAAGGCGACAATCGGGCCGCTCGGGTTGTGCTCGTCCCGACGCTTTGCCGCGCGTGCCGCCAGATAGTCGGCACCGTCGATCATCGAGGCGGTCAGCTTGGACGACACCCTGCTGCCGCGGACGGTCGAGAAGGGCCGTCCGGTCTCGACGCGATACACGTTCCCGGCGTGGTCCCGCATGCAGCGCATCGCCTCGGCGCAATTCTCGAGGGTCTGGCAGAGCAGCTGGGTCTCTTCGAGCTCCACCGCGTAGATCTCCGAGGGGTCGTAGCTGCGCACCAGGTCGCCAAGTTTCTTGGCGGCGTCATCCTCACGGCCCTCGATGCGCTTGGCCACCATGTGGAAGCTGTTGACGAAGCCCCATGCGAGGTCGGCGGCGAACTCCTCCATGCGAGTGTCGCGGAACACGTCGAACATCGTCGCCAGCATCTGCTCGACGGCGTGTGCGGCCTGCTCCGGGTCGGGCATGTCCAGCTTCTCGGCTTCGCTGACGATGGAAAGCTTCGCCATCTCGCTCGCCTCGATGAACGCCCCCTGATAGGTCTCGGTGGTGTGCTCGTCGGCGCGGCGCTCGTTGATCGCGCGGCCCATGTCGTTGAAGTTGCTGTACTTGGTCATGATAGCCTCCATGAGTTGAAAATCTCACCTTCTCTCGGTGAGGAATCTCATCCGGCATGCGGCGGTCAGGGCGGTCAGGGACGTTAACCGGGAAGCCGCGGCCCGCAGGGTCGCGGACCCCGGTTAACGCTCGCGCGCGGGGGAGCCGATTTTCTCGTGCCCTGGAGGCGGAGCGAAGCGGAGACGGAAGGGTGCGTGAAAATTGGGGGGACCGCGCGTCCTTGACGGCCCGCCAACCCCGCATGCCAGACTTCCTCATCACAGAGAGAGAAAATATTATGTTGTGGTGGGCACGCCGGGTCGGACCGAGCACGGGCGGCGGTGATGCGCCGGCACGGCGCAGCGCCGTAGAGGCAGCGCCAGTGAGCCCGAGAGGGCGAACCAGCTGCCGTCGCCCGCGCGCAGGACGCCCGGCGCCGGCATAGGGATCGTCACCCGCAGGGCGGAGACCCCGCCAGGGGGCTCCGTGAGGCCCGCCAGGGCCGAATAGAGCCCGGTCCCGCCCACAAGGCGGGACGCCCCGCCCTGCTCTCCTACGACGCTCTCGCAGCCATCACAGCAGGCACAGCAGCACAGCAGCACAGCAGGATCAGTCCCAATCATACTGACCGCCGTCATCCCCGATATCATAATCCGGCATTTCCTGGATTCCCGGATCATCCGGGTCGCGGTTGGCATCGGCGTCATCGCCGTGCGGGTCGGTGATTTCCGGCTCGACCGCGCTGTCATCGTCTAGCCAGCAGGAACGCGGACACTGGAGCAGCTGGTGACCACGATGGACGAAGGGCTGGCCGTTCATCAGGATGGGTCGCTCGGCGAGACGCCGGCAGGGTTCATTGCGACGGTTGCGGAAGCCGCACGGCACCGCCAGCGGGGCGAGCGCGACGGCATTGCCGTCGTGGTCGCCGCCGGCGGGTGCCGGCTCGTCGACCCGAGCGACCGGGTCCGGTGCCGCAGGTATCGGCTCGGGCGCGAACGGGTCGCCGTCGAACATGTCGCGCTGGACGGTCATGGTGCCGGACCTTTCAGGTGAGCGCGCGCTGGCGCAAGGCCGCGGTGCGAAGCACCGTGGGCGAGGCGTCCTGCGCGGGCGATGATGAAGCATGCGCGAAGGGCGACGCCCGCAGGCGCCGCCCGGTTCGCTGGCCGGTCAGTAGAACTCGGCGCGATCGGCGATGATCTCGCAGCCGTAGCGGTCGTTGCCGTCGCTGTCCTGCCAGCGGGTGTAGTGCAGGCGTCCCTCGATGGCGATGAGGTCGCCCTTCTTGCGGTTGCCGGCGATCGCCTTGGCGAGGCCGTTGAAGCAGGTGACCTTGTGGTATTCGGTCTCCTTGACGGTGAAGCCGTCGTCGCCTTTGTAGGTGTGGCCGTCCTTGTTGAGCTTCGGGCGATCGGTCGCCACGAAGATGGTCGCGACGCTGGTGGCGCGATTGACTTCGCGCAGTTCGGGGGTGCGGGTCAGGCGGCCGACGAGGTTCACGTTGTTCATGGCATTGCCTCCTTGGGTTGGTCGGCGGTCCGTCCGCCGGTGTCACCTGAAGGGCGTCGCGGTTCGGGGCGTCGCACCGGAGGGCGAGCTGGGCCGGCGCGCAGGCGGCGGGCCTGGTCGACCGGAGGGGAACCCCTTTTGCAGGGGTGGTGCGGGCAGCCGCGCGAAGCGCGGCAACACGGCCCTGCCAAAGGGGTTGCGAGGCCCCGGGGCGCGGCGCAGGTGACACGAAACGGCGGATGGGCCGTCGATCAGCCCAAGGTTCCCGCAGGCATTGCCATGGACAAACCTCGTGAACCGCTCATGTCGGTCGCCTGACCCGTACCCCCGAACGACCCGGCGCGAAGGCAGGCGTGCCGCCAGCGTCGCTCGCTGACCGACGTGGTGCCGCTCCGAAGCTCGACAAGGACGGCCGCGCCCGGGCGACGACGCACCGGCAAGGAGACCGGATGCCGCAAGGTCGCCCGACGGCCGACCCTCGCCAGGGCGATCGCCGGCAACCGCATCGGACCTGGGCGTCCTCATCGCCATCGGGGTTAAACGCCTGCCGATACCCGCTGGCAGGACAGCGACGGCTTTACGCGCCGCCCGGCTGCGAGATCATCGCCGATTGTGATGATCTATCCGTCCGGTCAGCGAATCGGGCGGCGTCTGCGGGCGTCGTCCTTCGGGTTGGCGAGGATCGATCGCCTACTCGGTTCGCCGGGTGGGGGTGATCCGATGCTCGACGATCAGCGCCGCGACACGTTGTACGATGCGGCTCGGCACCTCGGCGATGATGGTGCTACCGTCGTTACCGGCGCGAACGTCGGGTCCGACCCATGCGAAATCGTTCACGTCGTCCCACACGATGCGTGATCGGTCATCGAGGCCGAAGGCCTCAATGAATCGCGGCGGCAGAGGGACGGATGCAGCCGGTGAATAATCGCGCGTCGTCAGTGGCACCATCAGGACACGGAGCCTTCCGGCTGAGCGATAGCTGCCAACCACCATGCAGGGGCGGAGTTTCGAGCCGTCCTCGTCGCCCCGGTTATGTTCATGCCGCCAGAGGTAGAAATACCAGATCAGGTCACCGGCTTGCGGTTCAATCGACGTACTGATCGTTCTGGACGGACCCGGCGCTGGGCGTCGCGGTCCTGATGGCGTGGATGGCTTCATCGCTCAACTCCTGCGGCGAGAGCGCGAGGTGATCGAGGCGGGACAAGCGTTCGAACTCGGAGGCGGGTAGCATGACCACGCGGGCAGCGCCGTTGCGCTCGATCGCGATCGGATGCGTCATCGCCTCGTCGTAATAGAAGCCGAACCGCTTCGACACGTCGGTCGATCTGGCCTTTTCGATTGTAGGGGTCATGGTTTCCCTCATCTTTCGTTACGCGGCCGGGGATCGATTAAGCCCTGCGTCCGTCCAGGATGGGACCCTCATCTGGTCCTGCCAATGTTGTAACGGCCATCTTTCTGTTACATGGGAATCCGTATCTTCCGTAAAACGGAAGATAATCCGTACACCACGGACCGCGCGGCTGCAACAGGCACTAACGGCAACAGGGACCGCTTCGGCGATGAAGCGATCCCCGTCGAGGTGGCGATACGGGCGACGCGTCAGCGCCGCCCGATGCCGGTCAGACCCTCTCGTCGACCGGCGCGGTGCTGGCACCCAGCCCGTCTCCGGTGTCATCGCCTGCGCCCGAGGTCGCCACGTCACGGCCATCGGCGGTGAAAGGCAGCGCGGGTTCGCCATCGTCCGCCTTGACCCCGAGCGCGGCACCGACATCGCGGCGCTTCTGGGCGCGCTGCCACACGACGTTGTACGAGCCGTCGTCCTGGCGGAAGGCCGAGACCTGCAGCGGCGCGGCGAGCGACGGATCGTCGATGCGGCCGTTCAGGAACGCCTCGCCGGTGTTGTTCGAGGTGAGTTCGAAGAACGCCCCGACCTGCACCCACGTCCGGCCCGGGGTGAGCGCGTGGATCTCGTAGCGCGGCGCGCGCGGGTTGGACGACTGGACGGGCTTCAGTGCGATCGTCATCGCGACGGCGAGTGTGGAAATGCGGCCCATGAAAATGCCCGCGTCGTTCTGCTTGATCTGACCGATGTTCATCGTAACGTCTCCTGATGTCGTGCTGGACCCGATGTCCTCGACACCGATCTTCAATCCTCCTCCCCTCCCCGGCCCTTCGGCCGGGCAGGGCGCGATGAGCGCCCCTCACCGACCGCGTCTTCACGCGGACGGTGGATCGTGCGGGACGCGGACCGGGCCTGCCGATCATCGGCCGATCTTGTCGGTCAGGGCGGTGCCGATATCGGCGTGTGCCGCGGCGAGCGCGCCGATCGCGCGGCTGACGACGTCGGTCGCCTCGTCG
>NZ_LSKH01000075.1:0-747 GCF_001557395.1 Sphingomonas sp. CCH5-D11
GGCTACGACTTCCACAACCGCAACACCTTTCTCGATCGGGAGCGGATCGACCTGGGCGGCGACGTGAATATCGTGGTCGGTGCCTTTTGCACCATCCGGCCGGGCGTGCGGCTGAACTGGGGCCAGTCGCAGCTTTCCGACCAGGGCGTGATCATCGGCAATACCGAGCGACGGACGGATTATGAGATTTCGCTGGCGTGCCGGCGGCCGGCGGGGCTCTATCCCCGGCTGGCGGGGCGCGTCACCCGCGTGACCAACAGTGCGGATGCGCGCCGCGTCTACAATCTGGACGACGATTACGTCGAGGCGGCGCTTGGCTATTCGCTGCCCAGCCTCGGCGACGTGCTGCTGGTCGCCAGCTACGAACGCTTCAATCGGCCCGAGCTTCGCGAGGAGGTGGATCTCAACGATCGCACCGACACATTCCGCACCGGGCTGGAATTCCGCCGCGCCGTGGCGCCGCGGATTTCATTCCGCGCGAGCGCTTATTACGTCCGCGTCGAGACGGAGGACGAAAGCTGGTCCTCGTTCAGCGGGCTGGGTTTTCGCACGGGCGTGGAATTTCGGCCGGCACCCGCGATCGAGACGGATATCCAGTTTTCCCGCGACGTTTCCAACCAGAGCAACATCGCCACCGCCTATACGATCCAGACGGAAGCGCGGTTCAACGCCAGCTACCGCCCGTCGCCGCGGTCACAGGTGCGGCTCGGCGGGCGGTATCTGCGGCGCTCGTTCCGTGGCCAGCTG
>NZ_LSKH01000076.1:0-460 GCF_001557395.1 Sphingomonas sp. CCH5-D11
CCGCGCGTCGGCACGCCTCCGAAGAAGGCGAATGCCCGCGCATGCGCGTCGAACAGCATCTCCTGTGTCTCGCGGGGATAGGCGCGCACATACATCACCCGTGATGCGCACAGCCGCACATGCGCGACCTTTACACGCATCGGCTTGCCCGAGATCTCGACGTCCTCATGGCTCCAGTCGAACTGATACGCCTCGCCCGGCCGGAACAGCAGCGGGATGAACGCCGGCGCATCCATCACATCGCGACGCCGCGCCTGCCGCCAGCGAGCCGCATAACGCCGCACCGCGTCGTACGAGCCGTCGAACCCCTCGCGTAGCAGCAGGTCGTGGATGCGCGTGAGGCGCAGCTTCTCGCGCCGCGGTCGTGCCTCGTCTTCCTCCAGCAACGCATCCAGTCGCGCCTGAAACGGCCCCAGCTTCGGCAGCGGCTGCACCTCCCGCCGGTAGCCCATGTCCGCCT